>CAYUWT010000034.1:0-8268 GCA_964448625.1 uncultured archaeon | reverse complement strand
TATTCATCATTCTACCTTAAGCAAGTTCCTTTAATAGCAATTTTCTTGCTTCTGGTGAAAGCACTTTCTTTAATTCCTTTGTGCAAATGCAGATACAACATTCACACGATGGACAAACCCCACCACTACAGCACGGATTTCTTTTTGCCATTTTATTTACCTCCTTCTTTCGTTTTGCATCCACACAGATATTTGCAAAATTCTTCTGTGTGATTATCAATCATCTCCATTAACGGTTTGATAGTTTTTTTATTAAGAGAATAAACCCTTTCTTTTCCATCTTTTTCAACAAAGACAAAGGTACATTTCTTTAATATCGCAAGATGGTGAGAAACTGTTGTCTGATTAAACCCCAACTCCTTGCATATCTGAGTAACATTTTTCTGCCCCTTTCTAAGCAAATTTATAATCTCCAATCTTTGATTATTTGCCAGAGTTCCAAAAAATAATTTATATGGCTTTTTTAACATATGTAATAATTAAACATATCTACTATTTAAAGCTTTCGGCGACCCCAAAACCCCCGACTATTGCCTTGCTTCGCAAGAGGTATTATACAAAACTCAAACTCAACTTTGAGTTTTTGGGCTCGCATTTGATATTATGCGCAGCTCGGCCCAAATTCTGCCTTCCTGCGAAGCGGCGGCCGCTGAGAGCTATAGTATGTCTTGAACTTCCAAACCCGCATCTTTGAGGATGCGATGTAAGGTTCCCTTCTTGAGAGTTGGATGGTTGGGAACGGTGATTTTTATGATCCCTTCTGGGGTATTTTTCTCAAGCCGTATGTGCGAACCTTTTTGTCTTGTAACAACAAAACCATGGCGGCGAAGTTTCTTGATAAGCTCAATTCCAGAAATCTGCGGCAACTTCATACCATTATTGCTTCGACTTCACCTTTATATGCAATCAGTTCATTCTCATCCGCTTCCATGTATAATTCAATAGCTTCCTTTATGTTTCTGAGGCTCTCTTCCCTTGTTTCCCCTTGAGATATACAACCGGGCAAGGAAGGCACATATACTGTATATCCGCCCTCTTCCTGCTTTTCCAAGACAACTGTTACTTTCATAGTTAGGTTATTCTTTTGCAATTTATAAATACGAATATCTTGGCCGCCGCCTGTATAGCAGGCAAAAACTTCGTGAAATTGGGTACGTTAAGTGAAATAGATTTTTGGGCTTCATTGATGCTTGGCAAACTCTTCTTCCTCTATTTTTGCCAATTTCAAAGCGCTTCTTAGAGTCTTGAGCTTCAATTCCTTGTGAACTGGGATAACTGTGCCGACTGCTCCATACTGAACTACCTTGAATCCGAACCTGTTGCAGAGAATCTTGATACAATCTTTCCAGAAATCTTCTTAAACCCTGACAACCTGCGCCACCTCAAATGTTGTTAACAGCGGGTGTGCAGTTTCCCTTAATGGAAACTCCTCCAAATATAACTCGGTGGCCTCCTTGAGGTTTGCGATAGCCTCGTCAATCGTGAATCCCTGACTTGCTGTACCCACTTCTGGACATTCTGCGATGAACATATCTTCTTCTTTCATTATAACTGCGATTAGTATTGCCATGATTACATTTTTGATTTCGTTTAACACGGGCTATGCGGCTCACCTGAAACAATTGCTGAAAGAATATGGTATAGAGGCGCGCCAAAATAAATCAAAAAAAGGCAAAAACGGTTCCCTTTACTCGTAAGCGGCGGCAAATGTGGAATGCGCCGGGTGTATCTCCACCTCAGGCTCGTTTCTTATCCCCATCTTCCTCACTGCCGGCATGATGCGCTTTTGTGCGAAATCATTGAAGTCCTTTTCAGACTCCCACACATCGGTTACGCGCATGCCGCTCTTGTCAAAAGAGGCTATGTGGAACACAGCGCCCTTCGGCTTTTCCTTTTCCCAGTTGATAGCCTTCTTTATGCTCTCGTAGTGGTCCTTTGTCACGCCGCTCCACTTCATATACATGACGATTCTTCCCATCTCCTATCACCTCCCTGTCCGTCAATATATAAATGAAGGAGGCCCTTATAAGCGTATTTCCAAATACAGAAATTAAGCAGATAGATAATGTAATGGATTTTGGTCTTACAAATGGCCCATGCTTCTCTTGCGATGCCGCTTTCGATGCTGCCCAGAGATATAAAAGCCCTGCATGTAATGGCCGGGTAGTGCCCCGCCTCGTGCTGCAAAGCAGATTTATAAGTCCGCAAGCCAAAGTTAATTCATGATGAGGGGAGGTGCTATAGCCTTAGTATTCCTGGCAGCCCTGCTCCTTGTTCCGTTATCGGTTGCGGTTGAAGTCCCGCAGTTCCAGAGGGAAGTGACAGTGGAGGGGATGGCAGGCTCGGAGCAGGGTTTCAATCTTCTGCTGAAAAGCCTTACCGAGCCGCTGAGCATTACAGCGGAAGGGGAAGCGGCTGAATGGACGACCTTCGGCTCCAACAAAGAAAGGACAATATCAATCACCAACCTTGTCAGCCAGGGCCTGCCTGTGACAGTGTTCATACCTAACGGCGCTGAGAAGAAGACATATACGGCCTCCATAAAGGCCAACGGGAAAACCATCTCCGACCTGAAGGTAAATGTGATTGGCTCTTTGTCCTCGCGCGTTGACGCGATAAACGCAGATATAGAAAACCTCAAGGCAAGGCTCGATTCCATATTGAGTGCGCAGAGCACAACCCAATCGGGTGTGAAGGAGGGGCTCGAATCCCTGAAATCCCAGCTTGAGAGCGTTATTGAAATGGGGAAGAATTTGGAATCCTCTCTTAAAAGCGCCCAGGAATCAATAGGCGATGTAAAGGCTGCACAGGAGAATGAAAACGGGATAAAGAAAAATTACGAGGACCAGATAAGCCAGCTGAAAGAGAAAATATCCGGACTGGAAGCCCAGGTAACCTCTCTGGAATCCAAAAACCGCGAGCTTACTTCGCTCACCGGAGGCATAGGGATCGCACAGTCCGGAGGCGTTGCTGCGGGGATTGCGGCAGGCTTCATAATAGCTCTGCTCATTTCTGGCAGGCTGCGCATCTCAAGGGAAAGGGTACCAAGAACCTACAAGCCTTCAAAGCTGCCTTTACCAAAAAGGCCTGCGCCACAGCCTGCTGAGCCTCCAAAGCCGAAACCTGAATTCAGGTATTCTTACAGGGTGCGCAAACGTTAGCCTGCAGTTTTTTATGACCATGCCACGGAAACAGCCGGATACAGAGGCGTTGAAGAAAGAGGCTGCGCTTGCGGGAGCCATGTTTCTGAGGGAGCGGATGCGGGGTAAAGGCCCATTCTACGTGGTTCTGGGGACGGGCTCCACAGCAGGCTATGCCTTCGAGCACCTCAAAAGGCTGAATATAATTGCCACTGATACCTCTTCGCAAACACTCAACGCAGCCCGGAAGCTCGGGATAAAGATGCTTGACCTCGAGGAATTCAAAAGCCAGTCTAAAGGCCAGCAGGTTTATGCGATAGACGGCGCTGATGAAATTTACCTTGACTGGGGAGAGAGAAAAATCCATATGATAAAAGGCGGCGGAGGCTGCCACACGAAGGAAAGGATAGCTGGCATGCTTGCAACGGTGTACGTTGCAGTGGCTGACAGCACGAAGAAAATTGAGTGGCTGGGCCAGAGGTCTCCGCTCCCTGTGGAAATAAGGAGGGGGGAGGATGCTGCTGCAGTGGAGGATATTGTGGGGGCATCTGAAGCGGCAGGTGTCAAAATAGGCTACCCGAAGCTCCGCCTTTCAGGAGGGGCGGCATTCGTTACGGATTATGCAGGCGGAAATATTCTGGATGTGCCCATCCTTTACAGGTATTCAGTCCAGACGCTGATGGCCTTCGGAAAGTCCCTCGAAGCCATGAGAAATATCATAAGCCACGGGCTCTTTTTCGACACAGCTACAGCCGCTGTGATAGCTGATGGCAATGGGGCAAGGGTGTTCCGCAGGGGGGAGATATGGACATAAATGAGGTTTCGAGGATAGTCTATGAGAAATGCCTGCGGGCAAAGAAAAGCGAGAAGGCCCTTATCATAACCGACGATTCTGCTATAGAGATAGGGAAATCTCTGCTTGATGCGGGGGAGGAGATACTCTCCAAATGCTTCCTCGTTGAGACAAGGAGGCAGCAGATACACGGGCAGGAGCCCGAGGACTCCATAGCAGCGCAGATGCTGAACTACGACATAATAATCGCGCCCACAAGGTTCTCCCTTACCCACACCCAGGCGGCTCAGAGGGCCGCAGCCAGAGGCGCAAGGATTGTGACCATGCCGGGGATAACAAAGGATGTGTATATGCGCGCAATACCGGTTGATTATGAGGAGCTGGACAGGGAAGGCAAAAGGCGGATAAAGGCGCTTTCAGGCAACGAACTTACCGTAACATCGCCTTCTGGAACGGATATTTACCTCAATATCGAGGGCAGGGAATTCAAAAACGCTTCCGGATTATGCAGCGAGGGAGTGGTTGTCAACCTCCCTGCAGGCGAGAGTCTCATTGCCCCGCTTGAAGGGCTTTCAGAAGGGAGGATAGCGGTGGATGTCTCAGCCGCGCCCGATGCCGTGACAAAATTCGGGAGGATAGGGAAGGTCTCAAAACCTTTCTTCATAATGGTGGATGACGGGCAGATGGTCGACTGCGGGAATAACGTTCTCTGGAAGGCTTTGACCAGCGTTGAGAACGGGACGAATCTTGCGGAATTCGGCCTCGGGACAAACCCTGCAGCGAAGATAACCGGGAATGTGCTGGAGGATGAGAAGGTGAAGGGAACGGGGCACATAGCCTTCGGCACCAACAGGAACCTTGGAGGAGTGGTGCAGAGCGCCATACATCTCGATGTTGTGTTCTCTAAACCCACCGTGCGCGTGGATAGCGGGATTGTTATCAGGGAGGGCCGCTTCCTCTCTTCCGGTTTTTAAGGCCCGGGGCAAATAATCCTATATATGAACAATGAGCTTGAGAACGTAAGGCGCATTATGTGGTACGTTTTCGCAGGGACCAGGGGCGGGCCGACAAGGGTAAGGATAATGGAACTGCTGATAGCCCGGCCCTACAATATAAACCAGCTGAGCTCTAAGCTTAAGATGGACTACAAATCGGTCCAGCACCACATAAAAATGCTCGGGGAGAACAGGCTCATAACAGGCAGCGAAGGGAAAAAATACGCCTCCATGTATTTTGTATCCCAGCCCTTCCTTCAGGGAAAGGAGGCCTTTGAGGAGATAAAGGAGAAAATGAGGGAATAGCATGCCTCTCGAAGACAGCATGATACTGGGCCTCATGGCGCTCAATACTTTGCTTGCAGGCGTACTGTTTTACATCTACATGAGGAACTGGAAATCCATAAAAAGCCGCTTCACAATAGGGCTTGCATTCTTCTCCGCCGCCTTCCTTACCGAGAACATGCTCGACCTTTACTTCTACAACTCGATTCTTGAGCAGAGCCTCTACGGCTTCACAACCTTCGCGTTTGCGGTCAATTTCCTGGAGTTCATAGGGCTGCTGATACTGCTGTATATTACGTGGAAATGAAAGCAAGACAAAAAATTTTGGTGACATTGACTCGGTTTTTTTGACCACCATAATTTTATCTGTAATATATGTGCGTACGAACCAACAGGCAAAAGAGCTGTACACAAAGAGGTTCAATTCATGCATGGAAAAGATTGCAGAATCAAAAGAGCTGCAAGACCCGTTTTATTCAAATGCTGCCAAAGAATGCATTGATTCAGGCGGTTGTTATATACGATGCATCGGATGCGGCCTTTACAAACCGCCTATAAGTTTTGTTGAAATGATTGACTTTTACATGCCGCGGTGGTGCAATGATGTCTGCATACATGCGTGCCTCTACCCTGTTGAATAGCTTGAACAACCGAATATATTAACTAAAATATAGCGCATTTGGAAAAGATTTGGGTATTACTTGGGGCTAAATTCGGGAAATCTATATATAGGCTACTTGAGAAGGCATTAATCATCATGACCTCCTGCATTGTCTGCGGAAGGGTCGCGCTGCACTCATGCGCAATCAAGGAAATGTCAATCAGCATATGCGGGGACCACCTGGACGGGGACCTCGCATATGACCATGTGCTTGCGTAACCAGCGTCGCAACACCCAGCATCCCTCTCGTCCCCGGGAGTTGATTACCCGAACATTAATGTTCGGGAAGTTGCTTGCCGGGGACCTTTTTCTTCTTTTGTTTCCAAAAGGCTGCCAGCCAATTGGACAGGCTGGGTTTAGCTAAAACACCCAAAAATATGGAAATAATGTCTATACACTTAAGGGATTAGGCGGTAAATTTATGCCTGAGGAATCATATGTAGAATACGAACTTTTAGCAATTAAGCATACCGATAAAAGATAAACCCGAAACCCGACGCTTTGCCCTTCATAAATTGTTTCAGCTCGTCCAAATTTTTGCTTGCCTGAGGAGCGGCGGCCCCATGGAAAGGTATATAAATGCAGAAAATATCGAGTAATCATGGAACAGAAGAAACCTGCTACATGGGAGGAATTTGTAAAAAAATATAGGGATGTTTTTGAACAGATAGCTAGGACTCCTCACAGGAAAAATAAATTCAGCTAGATGCCAGTTTCTGCAGTCCTATGTATGTCAGCATTCTATCATAAATTTTTGTTTCCCTTACTTTGTCCAAAAGCTGGTTATCACCTGATACAAAATAGGCCTGCTCCCTGATTGCTATGAAGAGATGAAAGAAATTTACCATTGTTCTCAATTTCATTTTGGCCTTTGCCACAATATCAACTATCTGTTCATCGAACTCGAATCTCTGTATATATCGGGGTTTAAGAATGGAAATAAAATCGGACCAGAACTGATCGACTATGCTTTGCTGTATTCCATGAGCGGATACAAGCTCCCGCATTATTTCTGCTTTGGTCAGAAATGATGTAATAAATTGGAACTTGTCCTGGTGCTCAAGCATGAAGGCAAATTTCTTTGGCTTCGCTATATCGATTCCACCTTTGAATGCTTCTGCCTGAGATACGAACATATCATGAATCATATTGGTGTCCAAATAAAGCCTAATTTTTTCCATGGCTATAATTCGTGAGGATATTAATAAAACGGCCGCCGCCTTTACTGCAGGCAAAACCTTCGCAGAGTCCGATGCGTCAATGTAATTGCGGCCGCGGAAAGGCTGTCCGATAACAGGCTAAACGCTCACTGCGCACCTGTTGGGCCCGGCCTCCAGCTCCCTTATCTCCTCTATATCCGGGATCTCCATCTCTCCTGTGTTGATTCTCTTTATCGTTTCAAAATTGCCCGGTTTCGGCATGGTGTTTGCCTCTATCCAGCTGACAAAATCCTTCCGGGGCATTTTCAGGGGTTTGAGTTCTGACTTCAGCTGCCCTACGGTTTTCGCAACAGGAACCCCCTTCTCAAGCCTCACACCGCTTCCGTAATGAGCGGGGAGAATGGTTGTTTCCGCAGGCAGGGAAAGTATTTTGTTGTGAACGCTTTCCCACAATACCGGAGCGTGCTTTATTGCATCCTGCCCGAGGTCAGGCCTCCCCACGCTTTCCACAAACAGCGTGTCACCTGTGAATGCAAGGTTCCCGAGAAGATAAGTGACACTGTGCGGTGTGTGGCCGGGTGTTGATACAACCCTTATCAACGCCTCTCCCGCTGTTATCTCGCTACCCTCCCTCACAGTTTCGTGCTGAATATTGCCCACCTCATCAGGGGCATAATACGGGGCTGTTTCAGCAAGCGCTAGCTCCTTCCCTCCGCTCACATGGTCCGCATGCGCATGGGTATCAAGCACCGCTACTATCTTGTTCCCTTCGGCAGCCTCCAGATACGTTTCCATGTCTATTGTCGGGTCAATCACCGCGGCCCTTTCACCGCTGATAATGATGTAGCTCATGCAGCCTTTTCCAACTCTCCTTACCTGCAGCACCTTCACCCCTCTCACGGAGCACGGGACTGCAGCAATATCATAAACAGCATTCCATGCGACCATTCCGCCTTCCATTGTCCGGGCCCTGTAGCCGTAAGCTGAAAAAAGCCTCCTTGCGAACTCGCTCCTCACGCCATGCGCACACACTGTGACTATCTCCTTGTCTTTCGGGACAATGCTTTGGATAGGGACACCAGACAGCGTAGATACAGGCATGTTCATGCTGCTTTCAATATGCCAGCTCTCATACTCATCCGGCTCGCGCACATCAATAATCTCCAGTTTTTCATCCGGGCCCATCTTCCTCCACAGCTCGTAAGGGGTTATGGTAGCGGAGCTTTCTGAATTC
>CAYUWT010000033.1:4311-8471 GCA_964448625.1 uncultured archaeon | reverse complement strand
AAAAAGGATACTATGAATAATGCAAAAGCTGCCATTCTGACTGTGGTGGCTGTAATCCTTGTAGCAGGTTGTGTCAGCCAGCAGGCTTTGATTGGTTTCGGAGCTTTTGAGGGGCTTGAAGGGGCGGAAATAGAAGGCCTCAGGCCTGCAGCCAGTCCGCAGGAAATAGTCCCTCCGACGGATTTCGAAGGGGCACAAGAGACCCGCAGCCTTTACTGGAAGCTCAATGAAAACGGGACAAGCGCTGTTACTGTGTGGATGTTCAGATATAACACAGAAACAGGGGCTGAAAACGCGGTTGAGAGGGCCTATCAACGCCTGCAGACGCAGAAGGGGTTTCCAGCCTTTGCCACGGTTTACAGTAAAAGGCAGGCTGGGGGTGTTGTGGCCTATACGGCCTCTGTCCTCGGAGGGAGGGTTGATGTGTACATGTTCTCCATAAGAAACATGGCATTCTGGGTGCAGCAGACGGAGAGCAATAGCGGATATGCGGAGCAGCTGGCACTGGAGGTCATAAGGCTTGGAAAATCTACTGAGAAGAAAAACTAAACCTTGAATTCAACGCTACTTTGTGATTATTTGATGGCAAAACAAATGAAGAAACCCTGGCTTGCAGCAATTCTTAATATAATTTTGACGGGTTTGGGGTACATATATAATGGAAAGAGGATGAGTTTTGGAATCCTTATGGTTATCTCCACACTCCTTATATATGGGAGTTCTTCTGAGGGTGAAAAATTATTTCAAGTGTTTTCAATAGAGACTATTATTATTGCTGTGGCAAGCTGGATAATCATGGTTATTGCATTTGCCTATGACGCCTATAAAGATGCCCAGGAAGTAAATCAAAAATAAGCTACGGCTTTTATTGGCTCAAAGCCCTTCAACCCGTATTCACCCGAAATATTCGGAAACAACAAACCTTGCGAAGCTTATCTCCTCTTCTGCCAGCAGCTCCCCATTTGTGCCTGTATACATCAGCCTCTCCGGATAGGGAGAGTGCCGCAGCCTCAGTATGTGGCCCAGCTCATGAGCCACTGTGCGGTAGCTGTTTGCTGTTGTGGAGTCTGCTATAAGGGCCGCGCGGTATGAGGGGAATGAGATGCCGTTGAGCCCCCCTGGAATCTCAGGGACAAAGAGCAGGTTTATCTTGTCAGGCTCGTAGCCTTCAACGGAAGCAAGCCCCGAAGGGCTTCCGTTAACAGCATCATGCAGAGTATCAGGCTCTATGTTCGTGTAAGCAATATCCGTAACCGCAAACATTATGCCGGCCTGCCTCCATATCCTGTTAGCCTCTTCCATAAGCCCCTGCAAACTCCGGCTGCTTCTTATGCTCTGCTTCCCTCCCGCTTCCGCAATCAGGAGCTTCGCTCTGAGCTCTATGTCCTGGGCAGGATAATCATTAAGCTGCTGTGCCGGGAGGCTTTCGGCTGCAGGCTGGCTTTCTGTCACGGAAAAAATGGCCAAAGCTGCAATGGTGAAGGCTATGGCTGTGAGATAATATATTTTCATGAGTAAGAAGTGATGATAAATTTTAAAAAAGAGCGGAAAATCAACTACATGCGTAGTTCAATCAATTTTGTCCAGTACTCCCCTCACCCTCTCCACGCCAGCAGCAAGTATAAGAGGCGCAAGCCTGGGGCCGTGCTCCTTCCCTAAGAGCGCAAGGTAGACTGTTTTGAAAAATTCCTTCGGGTCAAAACCTTTCTTCTTTATCGCTTCATATATCCTGTTTTCCATCTCCTTTTCGTCTTTTACACCGCTATCCAGCGTTTCAGCCATCGCCCTTATCATCTCTTTCTGCTTTCCGGAAGGCTTCAGCGCCGGCTTTTCAGCAACGGCAAACCTGTACTCCTCCGGCGCCATTGTCTTCACCCAGCTGGCCGCATCCTTCAGCCTCTCTTCCAGATAAGATTTTTCCTCTTTTGTTATTTTTTTCCCTATCCTGCCTGTCCGTTGAAGTATCTGTATTGCCTTTGCCGTGTCAAAATCTGCTGTCTGTATTGCCATGGAGGCGAAAGCGAGAGGGGTTTGGGGAGGCAGTTTTCTTGGTATGTTTCCAATATGGGAAAGCTCATATATACGCTTCTCCTGCCTTTCATCCTTCTCGGCTGCCTTCTCTTTCCCGAAGTATATCCTCTCCGTCCTGTCATAATTGTCATAGAGCAGCAGCATCTTGTTCGTTCCCTGCGGGTCGAAGTCTATGGCTGCATGCGGTCTGGTGCGGACAAGCAGGTAGCGCAGTATCTTGCAGGATAACATGTCCGCTATCTCCCTGAAGCCGAAGCCTATCCCCTTGGAGGTGGACATCTTGGCCCCTCCCACCGTGAAGAACTCATACCCCCTGCCTATCTCAGTCCTGCTTGAAGGGTAGGGGGGAGGGTAATCGAATATACCCGAGCATATCCTTACCGCTATGTCTCTCGACCCCCTTTTTGTGAAGTGGTCCTTGCCGGCTGTTTCAAAAACGACCCCCACTGCCGGCCATTTCGCAGCCCACTCCACCTTCCAGGGGAGCTTTCCTTCGCCGTTGTAAGGGGAGGTTTCGCCTTCAAACCCGCAGCCTTTGGCCCATTTTACAAGGTCAGGAGAACATCTGTATTTTACAATCTCCCTTTCGGGGTCCCATTCGTAAGCAATGGTTGTCCCTATCTTCCCGCAGCCCTCGCATATGGGGTTGAAGGGAAGATTCGCCTGCTTTTTCCCGTAAACCTCCTCATATATCCCCTGTATCTTTTCCGCGTTGTCAAGCGCGAGCTTTATGAAGGGGTTGAAGTCCCCGTTTTCATATCTTTGGGAAGTGCGTTCTATTTTAGCATCTATCCCGAAGTCAGGGAATTTTTCCACGCACTCAAGGAAATAGTATTCCGCGAAGCTTTTGTAGCCCTCAACAGGGCTGGGCACGTTCTTCATCGGAACCCCCATCAGGGGCTCGTAGGTCTTGCGGTCAAGCCCTGGAGGTATTGAGTCCAGAGGGTCCATGTCATCAGAGCTGAGAATAAACACCCCTTTGAGCCCGAGGCCGCGCAAAGCCTTGGCTACCGTATCGTGTATCACCCACCCCCTCCCGGAGCCTATGTGTATCCTGCCCGAAGGCGTTTTCTCATCATAGCAGATGTAGCCGTTCTTTTTCACTATTTTCTGGAGTGTGGGTTCATTCTCAACCCTTTGCTTCACTATTCGTGCTATCTGGTCGGCCCAGAAAAGCGACTCCGAGGGTTCCATGAGAAATTAATTGTGCAGGAGATATAAGAAACGTTTTCAGAGGAAGTGTGGCACAAGATTTATATACATGCTTTACAATGTAAAGCACATGGGGCTGAAAACAATTTCCATCAGGCTGAGGGAAGAGGAGTTTGAAGATATCGAAACCCTTGTCGAATCCGAAGGCTATCATTCAAAAAGCGAGCTTGTAAGGGAGCTTTTGAGGGAAAAATGGGACAAATGGGCTGAGAAAGCCTTGAAATACGCAAAGAAACATCCTGAGGAATTTGAGAGCTGGCAGAAGGTGAGGGAGAGGGTTTGATGTTTGATGTGCGGCTTCATAAGCGGGCCGTGAAATTCCTGGAAAGCCTTGACCACAACAGCAAGATGAGGTGCAGGCAAGCTATTGACATGCTGGCTGAAAACCCGTTCGTGAACAGAGCCGGATGTGACATGAAGAAGCTTTCAGGGCAGAAATATGCCTGCAGGCTACGTGCAGGAAGCTGCAGATTCATCTATGTCGTGGAGGGCGGCACAGTGTATATAATGGAAGCCTTCAGGAGGGAGAGGGGTTATTGATAACCCAGAGCAGCAGATACAGCCTTATAGCTGGGCAGCTGAAAATATATGAGGGCACAAGAGAGCTCGATAAGTCGTTGAGCAATATTTTCATTTTGCCGGAAGACTGATTTGACTCCGCACGTAACAGAAACCGGTGCGATGTGCGGATAGGACAATTCACGGTTTTACAAGAGTAAGATTATCTATTTGCCGAAATCGTGCAGGTTCCGTGTAAGCAGCTGCGCATTGAGGCTGAGGGCTGTTGAGGCTATTATGGCATCTGCCATGGACATGCCTGCTTCTCTTCTCAGCTTTCCCGCAAGCTGGAAAATGACGTTATGGGGATTTATTTTGTTGAACTGGGCAATCAGCCCGCTTACAGCCTCCCTCTTCGT
>CAYUWT010000033.1:0-4301 GCA_964448625.1 uncultured archaeon | reverse complement strand
CTTCGTCCCGCTTTCCATGTCTTTCCCAGAATAAATATCCCCTTCCGTCATCCCGGAAATGAAAAACTCGTTTCCTTCTCTCGCCTGAGAAGGGAATCTATTGTTGATTTATGGCCCCTCAGAACATCTATTATATCGGAGGCGACAATCCTCATAAGCCCAGCCTTTTGAGCCTCTTTTCCGAGTCGCGCCTTGCATCTTTCACAAACTCATAGCCCGTTCTCTTGTCAGTCCATATTCCTGCAGACCTTCTGACGGCTTCCTCAAACTTCTCTTTCCCAAGCCTACAAGAACTCATCATCATCCGTCATTTCTTCTGTTTCTGTTTTCTTTGCAGCATTTGATTCCTCTGCTGTCCGCTGAACCTCAGCCTTTACCCCGGCTTTTTTCTCCTGCGCCTTTAGCGTGCTTGCAAGCTTCTCCTTTATCTTCTCCCTGCTCTCGCCGAAATACTCCTCGAATTTGCCGGTGAGCGTCAGCATCTTTGTGTGGCCCTTCCTCTCCCCGCATATCAGCTCCCGTTTCTGCAGGCTCTTTATGTAGGAATAGGCCTTGTTCCCCTGCATCCTTATAATCTCGGCCTGCAGCACAGGCTCCTTGTAGGCTATTATCGCAAGCGTTCTTTTCTCCCCTCCCGTAAGGTCAGAGTGCGGGGTAAGGTGCGCTACCCTGTCAAGGAGTTCGTCCTTTACCTGCATGGCCCAGCCCTTTGGTGTCTCCACAATCTCTATCCCCCTGCCCTCATATTCCTTCGCAAGGTTTCTGAGCTCCTCTCTTAATGTGCCGAGAGAGCCTATCCCTGTTATCCTGCTCAGCTCCTTCATGTCCACCGGTTCAGAGGCTATGAACAGGGCAGCTTCTATAAGTTTCTTTTCCATATCCCATTATTGGCCGTTTGCGGTTAAAAACCTGCAATAAACAACTGTTTTCAATCAATTAAGTTTCCTTATAAAAATCTCATCGAACATCCTGTCCTGCCTGCATGCAACCTTCTTCTCGAAATCGAGATGTATCAGCGGCAGGAATATGCTGACTATCTCTTCCCTGCTCCATTTGCCTATGAGGCGGGAGAACTCTATCTCCTCCTTGCTTATCTCCCCCAGCATGCTGTCTATCCTTGAATAAAGCGCGTTTATCCTCTTCGTTATGTCATGCGATATCTTCATCTCAACCCTTTTCTGCACAACCCTCTCCTGCTTCCTCTCATCGGTGGCAAGGGCCTTCCTGAGCGCTGTGACCAGCTCCTCGAACATTATCTTCCTCTTCGGCAGCCTTTTCTTCGGCATGTCCAGAGAGAGTATATCAAGGCCGTTGCCTTCCTGCATACTCTCCTGCCCTGCGTCTATCTCCCCGTCCACCGCTTCCCCGTTCTGCCCCCAGTCGATGAAATGGAGGTGGTCTGTTTTAAGCCGGAGGAGGACAGCGCTTATTATTATATAGCGGGCAGGTATGGCGAAATCCAGTATATGCAGCTTTGAGATATAGCCGCCGAAGGTGTTGCTGAGAGAAACTATATCTATGTCCCACGGGTCAAGGGCTTCGAGGGCTATTACCTTGTATATCACCTGCTCCCACGGGTAGTTCTCCACAATCATCCGCATTATCTCTTTCTGGTCCATATAGTTGACTGCCCGAACATTAATGTTCGGGATATATTAATTATTCTTCGTGCTTATATTATACCTCACACATCAAAAACAGGTGTTTTTATTGTTTGCCTTTGCATTCGCATATTTTGTTATAGTTTGGGTTGTTCGGGTCGTTGCATAAGGGCAGCTGGTTGTAAAGCTTATCTTCGGTGCAAATATACTGATACTGCGCGCAGGCTGCTTCACAAGAATCACCGTTAACACCAATTGGTTCTCCAATAATGTCAGAAGGAGGGTACATAACGACGAGTAAAAGAACAGTTAACATAAAAAAGAGCAAAACTCCAATCAAAAGTTTCATTTTTATGCTCATTACCCTGCGGCCCTGTTGCACTTGCAGATATCGGTGCGCGCAGGGTCATTACATAATGGCAGCTGGTTGTAGGCCCTGTCTTCGTTGCAGACATACTGGAATTGTATGCAGGCTGTTGTACAGGGGTCACGCCCCACCAATGCATTGATAAAATCGGATATGATGGGTATGTTGACACCGAAAATAGTCAGGATAATCAGCCCTGTAATCAGCACCACGATGACTGCTATCAGTACTGTCATGCTCGTCTGCATAGTATCACGCAACCTCGCCAGGTGGTCGCGGCTGCTCTGCCTGCCTCGGACAGAGGCAGTCTTCTGTGCGCGCAGCGTCAGTGCAGCCGGGGAGCTCGTTCATCTGCCTTGAGTCGCCGGGAAGGCATATCTGCTGGTAGGCTGTGCAGGCATCCTTGCACACATCGCCTGAGATTATAAAACCCGGCCCGAAGATCCTGCCTATGCTGCCGCCGAAGATTGTCAGCACAATAAGCCCTGTAATCAGTATCACAATAACTGCAATGAGGACAGCCATGCTTGTTTGCATATTACTTGAATTCCTCCTATCCGGCCCTTGTGCATGGGCATGTGGTTCCAAGCTCAGGCTTAGGGTTCACACATCCCGCAAGCTGCGCATACTCTCTTGATTCCGTGCAAATCTGCTGGTAAGCAGTGCAAGCATTCGCACAAGGGTCTGTTAATTCTGGAGGGAAAACTTTACCTATTGTCCCCCCAAAAATTGTAAGCACAATAAGCCCTGTAATCAGTATGACTATGACTGCAATCAGCACAGCCATGCTTGTTTGCATATATGTTTATATATTGCTCCCGCCCTTTAAATATGCTCACAAATTTCCCGCATGCGGATAGTTGAGTGTAATTTTTAAATAACGGAACGCACATGAATAATGAAAATATTTCTCGATACGGCCAATATTGCGCATATAAAGGAAGCCGCAAGCTGGGGTGTGCTCAGCGGTGTCACGACCAACCCCACGCTCATTGCCAAAGAGGGCGGGGATTTCCACAGGCTTGTCAGGGAGATATGCAGGATTGTTGACGGGGAGATTTCTGCGGAGGTTGTTGCGGCTGATTATGAGGGGATGGTTGCCGAAGGGGAAAAAATAGCCAAGCTCCACAAGAACATCGTGGTAAAGATACCGCTCACAAAAGACGGGCTGAAGGCCATAAAGCACCTGAGCTCGAAAGGTATAAAGGTTAACTGCACGCTCATATTCTCCGCCAACCAGGCGTTGCTTGCAGCACTGGCCGGAGCATACATAGTCAGCCCCTTCGTAGGGAGGCTGGATGACATAGGGCATGATGGGATGCAGGTTGTGAGGGATATGGTGGAGATATTCAGGCTCCACGGGATAAAAACGAAGGTGCTGGCAGCTTCCATACGCCATCCGCTGCATGTGCTGGAAGCGGCAAAAGCAGGAGCCCACATAGCCTCAATGCCTTTCGGGGTGCTGGAAAAAATGGTAAAGCACCCTCTTACGGACAAGGGTTTGGCAGCGTTTATAGAAGATGCGAAAAAAGGCGGGGTCAAGATCTGAAACAACTTGAGGTATATCAGCCAAATTAAATCAAGTTGATATACCTCTAATAGGGTATGATGGAAAGAAAAAACCAGTCTGCACAGGCAGCCGGAAAAGCCTTCAGCATGGAACATCTCAGGGAGATGGCGAGGCAGATAAGGGTGCTCTCCCTTAAGATGACGGCTGCGGCAAAGTCCGGCCATCCGGGAGGAAGTCTCAGCGCGGCAGATATTGTCGCGGCGCTTTATTTCTACAAAATGCGGTACAACCCCAGGAATCCCAAAGACCCCGGCAGGGACCGCTTTATACTGAGCAAAGGGCATTGCTGCCCTGCGGTTTACGCTGCCCTTGCCCTTTTAGGGGTTATTCCGGAGAAGGAGCTGATGAATTTCCGCAAGCTTGGAAGCATGCTGCAGGGGCATCCTGACAGGAACAGGACCCCCGGGATTGAGGTTTCCACAGGCTCGCTCGGCCAGGGGTTCAGCATGGGCGCAGGCATGGCCCTTGCGGCTAAAATAGACGGAAAGAGGCACAAAGTTTATGTCGTGCTGGGCGACGGGGAGATGCAGGAAGGGATTGTATGGGAGGCTTTTATGTTCGCCGCCCACCAGAACCTGAACAATCTCGTAGCGATAATAGACCAGAATGGCTGCCAGAATGATTCCTTTGTCATGGAAACCCTCAACGTTTACCCGCTTGCCCCTAAACTAAAGGCCTTCAGGTGGAATGTCATTGAGATAGATGGCCATGATCTGGATGCGATTGTGGAAGCGCTGGATGCAGCTGATGAGTCCGAGGGGCC
>CAYUWT010000032.1:0-8549 GCA_964448625.1 uncultured archaeon | reverse complement strand
CATAACCCCTGTTCACGGGGATGCAGGGGAAAGACGCGAGGGATGGGCGGGCAGATTTGACAGGGTTATAATGCCTCTGCCCCTTTCTTCACATGAATTTCTTCCGCTCGCTTTCGAATACTCAAAGCCCCGCGGGACAATACACTTTTACTCAACAGGGCCTGTAGCAAACCCTTTCGAAGAGGCATTGAATAATGTAATGGAGACATGTGAAGGTAACGTGAAAGTTAATATTCTCAATGAAACAATTGTGCTTCCATATGCTCCGCGTGTTGTGAAGGTCTGCATAGACCTGGAGGTTGTGAAATGAGGCTTGGTGCGTTATTTTCAGGAGGGAAGGACTCGGCGCTTGCTGTCCATAGAGCCATAATGGAAGGCCATGAGGTGAAGCTGCTTATTTCCTTCCACCCCCAAAGCGAGGAATCATACATGTTCCACCACCCCAACACAGGCCTTACTGCACTGCAGGCTGAAGCGATGAGGATGCCCATTGTGAACTTTCCAACGCATGGCGTGAAGGAAAAGGAGCTGGAGGACTTGAAAAAGGCAGTTGAAAGCGTGAAGCATGATGTTGACGGAATTATTGCAGGCGCACTGGCCTCAAGATACCAGTATGAGAGGGTAAGGAGGATATGCATGGAGGCACGGCTTGAAACATACACGCCCCTGTGGGGCATAGACCCTCTCGAGGAGTGGAAAGAACTTCTTGGAAATAGTTTCAGTGTGATTATCACAGCCGCAGCCTGCGAAGGGCTGGGAAAGGAGTGGCTCGGGAGGGAGATAAACAAAAAATCCTTTCCGGAGCTGAAGGCCCTTTCAGAAAAACACCGTTTCCATCTGGGCTTTGAGGGAGGGGAGGCTGAAACCTTTGTAACCGATTGCCCTCTTTTCACGAAAAGGATAAGGATAAATGGGGGTGAGATCCGCTGGGACCGGGAAACGGCCAGCGGCATTTATGAAATAACAAAGGCAGCGCTGGAAGACAAATAAATACGCCATATAATATTCTTTATGGAAGAGGAGCTGGCACGCATATTGGACCTCTACGCGGTGAAATGTTCGGAGATATCTGGAAGGCTGGACGATTTCAAAAGAGTCTGGGAAGGAAGCGAGGAGAAGGTTTTCGAGGAGCTCTGTTTCTGCCTCCTTACACCGCAATCGAAAGCGTTGCATGCAGACAGGGTAATAAGGAAGCTGCTGGAAGAGAAACTACTCTATGAAGGCGATGAAGCAAGCATGAAAAAACATATGAACTACATAAGGTTCCACCACACAAAAGCAAGGCACATAACGCTTGCCCGCAAACAGTTTCTGGAGAGGGGAAAGGTGAAAATAAAGGGGAAAATAGATGGAAACAATCCGCATGAGATGCGTGAATGGCTCGTGAAGAACGTAAAGGGGCTGGGCTACAAAGAGGCGAGCCATTTCCTGCGCAATGTTGGTTTAGGGGAAGACATGGCCATACTCGACAGGCACATCCTCAGAAACCTTGCTGAACTGGGAGTGATCAAAAGGATGCCAAAGACGCTCACAAGGAAGCAATACCTTGATATGGAGGAAAGAATGAAACAGTTTTGCAAAGGGGTGGGGATAAAGCCTTCTGAGCTTGACCTCCTCCTGTGGTGCAAGGAGACAGGGTTTGTGTTTAAATGACCCTTTTCCAGATGAACTCGTCAAAAGCGTCAACGGAAAAAGGTTAAGTGAACTTGATAAAAGAGTGCACGGAAAAACTACTTGCTTTCCATGAACTCCTGCAGCTTTGTGAAAGCCTCGTCCATAAGCTCTATGGGAGGCAATATGACTGAGCGGAAATGGTCTTTCCCGTAAACTGGATCGAAGCCTGAGCCCCACGGGAGAACCAGCCCCGTGTTCTGAAGAACGTCCGTCACAAACTCCTCATCGTTTTTCCATCTTCCTTTCAGCTCAACCTTCGGGAATATGTAAAACGCCCCTTTTGGCTTTACAGTAGAAATGCCATCAATGCTGTTGAGCTTTCTGTGCGCAAAATCAGCCCTCTTCTTCAGCTTCTCCACCGTTTCAAATATGTGCTTCTCGCTTGCATAAGCCTTTGCGCACGCAAGCTGCGCAGGCGTTACAGGGGACAAGCGTTGCCTTCCCTGGGCCCTTACAGCCTCAGCAATCTCCCTGAGTTCCCCCTTGGGGTCATGGAAGCACGCATAACCTACCCTCCACCCCGGGCAGAGATAGACCTTGGAGAAGCCGTTGAGCGTTATCACCGGCACATCTTTTGCATACAGCGCTCCCGGGGTGTGCTCGCAGTCGAAAACGAGCCTGTCATATATCTCATCTGAAATGACCGGCAGGTTGTGCTCTCCCGCTATGCCGACCATCTCCACCACTGTTTTGCGGTCCAGCACGGAACCTGTAGGGTTGTTGGGGCTTATAATGCATATGACTTTTGTCTTGTCTGTAATCTTTTTTCTCAGGTCATCGATATCGGTCTGCCATTCATTGCCCTCATCCAGCCTATAGGTTACAGGCCTCCCTCCTGCAAAAGAGCTTATCTGTATGTAGTTCGCATACGCCGGCCCGGGGACAAGTATCTCATCCCCTCTCCCGGGCTCTATGATGGCATTGAAAAGGAAATAGAACAGCTCGCTTATCCCCGTAGATACAATCACATCGTCTGCCGCGAGATTTGTGCGGCTCTTTGCGTTCTCCCTTTTGGCAACAGCCTGCCTCAGCCCCTCATCCCCCTCGGAATCTGAATAATAGCCTGCTCCCTTATCCAGTGCCTCCTTCATCGCATTCTTCAGGTATTCAGGCGTGTCAAAATCGAACTTGTTTGGGTCTCCTATATTGAAGGGGTAAATCTTCATCCCCCTCTTCTGCAGCTTCTTCGCGTCTCCAACAAGGTCCCTGATTGGGGAGCGGAGATTCCTGCACCTTGCGCTCGCTTTCATAGTTTCTTACCCCGGGGAGATTTATAAAAGCGTGACTTCCCATTCTGAAATATTCAATATCCGAACTAATTTATACCCATTCAGGCACAATAAATATGACTGCCTCAAAGAACGCAGGGCTTGTTCTACCTCTGGAGATGGTATACGCAGGAGATGTTGCGATAGCGGGAGGCAAAGGCGCTTCCCTCGGGGAAATGCTGAACAACCTCCGCGGGGCAGGGGTTAGGGTGCCCGGCGGGTTTGTTATAACAACAAATGCATACCGCCATTTTATCGAAAATGCCGGGATAAAGGGCGAGATTGAAATGCTGCTTTCCCAGATAAAGGTTAACGACATAAAAGCCCTTGAGCAGGCAGGGGAGAAGATACGCTCCACGATAAAAAACGCGCGCTTCCCAAGCGATTTGCGCAGCGAGATACTCGACCATTACGATGAAATGGCCAAGCTTCACGGCAACGGGCTGAGCGTTGCCGTCAGAAGCAGCGCGACCACAGAGGACCTTTCAGAATCAAGCTTCGCCGGCCAGCACGAGAGCTTCCTCAACATACGCGACAAGGATGACCTGCTTAACTCAGTAAAGCGCTGCTTTGCCTCCCTTTTCACTGACCGCGCAATATCATACAGAGGTGACAGGGGGTTCAACCACTTTGATGCGGCTCTTGCTGTGGTTGTGCAGATCATGGTGAGGAGCGACATGGGCTCAAGCGGGGTGATGTTCACGCTCGATACCGAATCCGGCTTCGAGAACGCGGTTTTCATAACCTCAACCTTTGGCCTCGGGGAGAGCATAGTGCAGGGGGCTGTGAATCCGGATGAATATTATGTGTTCAAGCCCACCCTTGAGAAAGGCTACAGGTCCATAATAAGCAAGAAGCTGGGCACAAAGCATGTGAAGACCGTGTTTTCAGCCTACCAGACAAAGACAGAGCCTCTGCAGGAAAGCGAGAGGTCGCAGCATTCTTTGACGGATGATGACATACTGCAGCTTGCGAAGTGGGCGGTGATAATAGAGAGGCATTATGGAAAGCATATGGACATAGAGTGGGCCAAGGACGGCATAACAGGTGAGCTTTTCATAGTGCAGGCGAGACCTGAGACTGTCCACTCGGCAAAAAAGAGGCAGCACTCCTTCGAGACCTATAGGCTGAAGGAGCAGGGGAAGGTGATTGTGACAGGAAAAGCTGTAGGCTCCAAGATAGGGCAGGGTGAGGTGAACGTGATACCTGATATGGAGGACATGCCGAAATTCAGGAAAGGCCAGGTGCTGGTTACGGAAATGACAGACCCGGACTGGGAGCCCATAATGAAGATAGCAAGCGCCATAGTGACCAACAGAGGCGGGAGGACAGCGCATGCAGCAATAGTCTCAAGGGAACTTGGCATACCTTGCGTAATAGGCACGGAGAACGCGACTGATGTTCTGAAAAGCGAGAAGCATGCGACTGTATGCTGCGCTGACGGCGAAGAGGGGAAAGTCTATTCCGGCCTGCTCAAATATGAGGTTGAAACAATAAGGGCAGAGAGCATACCGAAGACGAAAACAAAGATAATGATGAATGTGGGCATACCTGAAAAAGCCTTTTCCTATTCAATGATACCTAATGACGGGGTGGGGCTTGCGAGGGAGGAGTTCATAATCAATTCCTGCATAGGGATACACCCCCTTGCTCTCCTGGAATTTTCCAGGTTTGAGGCAAGGGCAAAGAGTGAGCCTGAAGCGGCCAAGGTGATAGAGGACATCAAAAAAAGGACAGCAGGCTACAAAAACAAGGCTGACTTCTTTGTTGACAGGCTGGCGCAGGGGATTGCTGTGATAGCGGCTGCATTCTACCCGAAGGATGTGATATTGCGCTTTTCCGATTTCAAGAGCAACGAGTATGCGAACCTCATAGGAGGCTCGCTTTACGAGCCGAAGGAGAGCAACCCGATGATAGGCTGGAGGGGAGCGAGCAGGTATTATGACAAGACTTTCATGGAAGCCTTCAGGCTCGAGTGCCTTGCGATAAAGAAGGCAAGGGAGGAGATGGGCCTCATGAACATAAAGCCCATGGTGCCTTTCTGCAGGACCCCTGAAGAAGGGAGGAGGGTGATAAGGACGATGAAGGAGTTAGGGCTGGAGCAGGGGAAGAACGGCTTGGAGGTCTATGTGATGTGCGAGGTGCCTTCCAATGTGATAGAGGCGGATGAGTTCGCAAAGATATTCGATGGCTTCTCTATAGGGAGCAACGACCTTACCCAGCTTTCCCTGGGCCTTGACAGGGACAGCGAGCTTGTCTCTCACCTCTACGATGAGCGCTCGCAGACGGTCAAGAGGCTTGTGAAGTCGCTGCTCGAGACGGCAAAGAAATACAAAAGGAAGGTGGGCATATGCGGCCAGGCGCCTTCCGATTTCCCCGAGTTCGCGCAGTTCCTTGTGGAAAACGGGATAGACAGCATCTCTCTTAACGCTGACACTGTAATCAAGACCAGGCTAATGATTGCTGAGACCGAGAAGAGGCTGGGGATTTCATAGGCCGCCGGGATTTATATCAGGGAATCACTTCTCTTGCTGGCAGGAAAGCAACCGGAGCATGACTGGAGGAAGCCGCTTATAAAGTCTTTGGACGCGCTTTTGAAGAAGCACTCTAAACGATATCCTGTACATTAATGTACGGGTAATTAAAATAATGCCTTCTTCACTCCGCATAATAATACTTCCCGTTTTCCTTCTGCTCCCTGTCAAGCTGGCTTCTTGGCTTGTTGATCCTGGGCCTGCCGGAAACCTTGTCGCGCCTGAATGTCACATCCATGCCTTTGAGGAAGAGGTTCATGCCTTCCGCCATGGGCAGGGGGGCCGTTGCCTCTCCCGTTTTCCCTGGAATCCCATCGAAAGCGATGAGCCTGTCGGATATGACATCGATGAACAGCATGTCGTGGTCGACGACGAAGAAGGGCTTTTCTTTTTCCTCAGCCGCACTCCTTATGAGCTTCGCAACCCGCAGCCGCTGCTCGACATCGAGGAATGCCGACGGCTCATCAAGCAGCATGATATCCGCATCCTTTATGAGAGCCCGCGCTATGAATGCAGCCTGCAGCTCCCCTCCCGACAGAGTTGACACCTGCCTTTCGAGCAGCTTTTCCAACCCAAGAGTGCCCATGAGCTTCCTGTTTTCCGAGACAATGCCTCCTTCTGAGAGGAATTCCCCCAGAGTCATGAGTTTCTCACTGTCCTCGAGCACAATCCGCTGGGGCTTGTATGAAAGCGACAGGTTTAAAGGGCTGCCCTTGTGCGGTTTCACTTCGCCTGCGAGCATCCGCATGAATGTGGTCTTTCCTATCCCGTTGGGCCCCAGTATGCCTATAACCTCCCCTTTCCTTATCTGCCCACCCTTTGTCTTCAGGGAGAAGCCCTTTAGGCTTATCTCAAAATCTTCAAAAGCAGCGTATATTTTGCCTGCCGTAATAGACTTCGCGCCCCTCGGGAACATTATCTCATGGTCCCTGAACCTCATGTTATCCTCCTTTATGTAGCCCTCAAGGTAGGTGTTGATCCCCACGCTGACCCCATACGGCTTTGAAACAATCCCGAATGCTTTAGGCTCGCCATACAGGAGGTGCACATGGTCCGCTAGATAATCTGCAACCGCAAGGTCATGCTCTATCACGAGCACCATGGCCCTTTCGGAAAGCGCTCTTATAGCCTTTGCGACCTCAAGCCTGCTTCTGACATCAAGATAGCTGCTCGGCTCATCGAAAAAGTAGAAGTCCTTCCGCTTCAGCATGGTTGCGGCAATGGCGAAGAGCTGCAGCTCCCCCCCTGAAAGGGAGGCTATCTCCTTGTCAAGCATGTGAGCTATGGAAAGCCGCTCCGCAACCTGCGGCAAATCATGGCTTTCGTCAACCTTTTCAAGGAAGGAGGAGACCTTCCCTTTGAAGAGCCGGGGTATGCGGTCCACATTCTGGTCCTTGTAGGCCACGCTTATCTCCCCTCCCGAGAGCCTCTCCAGATAGTCGAAAAGCTCGGTGCCCTGAAACATCCCTGTCACCTTTTTCCAGTCGGGGCGTTCAAAGTCGCCGGCGTTGGGCTGTATCATGCCGGCAAGTATCTTCAGCACTGTTGACTTCCCTGTGCCGTTCTGCCCTATCAGGCTCACAACCTGGTTCTTCTTGAGTATAGGAAGCCTGTAGAGGGTGAAGAGGTTCGGGCCGTATCGGTGGGCGGGGGTTTCTTTCAGGGCAGACGGCAGGTTCACGATATTTATGGCATCCACAGGGCACTTCTTCACGCAGATGTTGCAGAGTATGCACGTCTCCTCGTTTATCAGCGGCTTTTTATCGATCTCGCTTACGGTAATGCACTCTGTCCCTGCCCTGTCAACAGGGCAGACGCGGTGGCACAGGTAAAAGCCGCATACGGCAGGCTCGCACGTCTCCCTTTCAACTATCGCTATCTTGTCATGAGGCATATATTTTATAGGATATTGATGATATTAAAAGCGGCAGCAGGCCATTTTTTCTGAAACGGAAAGCGCGGAAGGTATTTAAGGGCACATTACAAAAACTTAACTGGCATGCATTACGCACGTAGTGTGTCAAGGGCCCTGCACTTTATCAGGAGGCCTGCAAGATGGCTCCCTTTCTTTATCGCCGACCTTCTTTTTCTGGCGTTTTTCCTCAGCTTGATTTTCTCATACTCATACCCTGAAACTATCCCATTCTCTGAAACGCTGTTCATTGAACCTGCCTCAACGGCAGCTGCTGGCTTTAGCTTTACCCTGCTTTTCGGCTTTGCTTTATGGTCCCTCGCGTTGGTATGGATAGGCGCAGCGGTTGTCCACCAGAGCTGGAAGGGGAATGAGTTCAGGGGAAGTTTCGGGATCGCAACGGGGTTGATAATAACGGTCCTTGCCTCTGTTTTGCTCGCGCAGTTTATTGGAGGCTTCCTGACAGCAAGCTCCCCCCCATACGGTTCGCTGCTGGCGCTGCTTTTCTGGATTTTCAGCGCCTACATAATGCAGGCTTTGGTAATCGACAGGAAAGGCCCGATTTCTGCAATAGAAAGCTCCTTCTCCATTGTCAGGAAAAATTTCATACCCGTCATACTCTTCTCCATCCTGCTGCTCATAGTGGCAGGCATAGTCTTCCTCATATTCGGCATATGGTTCATAGCGCTTTTCATTCTGTTAATCTTCCAAAATGCCGCTTCCATTTCCCCTGAGAATTCACTACCGGCCATAATCTCCATACTCAAGCAGAACATAAACACAGTTACGCTTACCCTTATTCTCATGGCCATAGGCCATGCGATAACCACAGCATTCACCCTCAAGGCCCAGACAGAGTTCTACCTGGGCCTCACAAGGAAGGGGCTTGTGAGGAACTTCTTCAGGAAGCGGTAGTCCAGCTCTGTAGCCGCAAAATGTTTAAATACCTGACAGCGCGGAATGCAAAGTTATATAAACTTTTCCCACTAAATAGGAGAAATATGAGCTATGCAAGCGTGGCTGCAGCCTGTCGTGAGGGATGGATGACACTGAATTTGTTTGAGGCTCTTAGCAGAGAAGATGTTAGGCATCACATATATATTTCGTGTATGTGTTTAGCTACCTGAAAAATCAGCATCATAAGGCACTACTCATTTTTAC
>CAYUWT010000031.1:0-8934 GCA_964448625.1 uncultured archaeon | reverse complement strand
AAGCAGGAGAAGTAGCGATTGATTTATACCCTCCAAAAACCCAAAACAGCAACAGAAAACCCCCTTGCCGGTCTGGGCGCTCCTTTAAATACATGAGCATGCAATAATAGGAAAAGACAGGCAACACCGGCTTTATCTGAAAAACAATCTCAGACAGTCCATGCTCTGCACCGGCGGTTTCTGGATAACACTTCCGGATAGGCCGAGAGCCATGGAGGCTAAGGGTAATTATGAAAAAAACCAAAAATTTGGAGAGAAAAAACAGGAGAAAAGAAAATGTAGTCCTGATTCAATTTGATATATCAGGCTTTACCAGCTACAGCTCTTACCATGAGAGCAGAGGAGAAGAAGATATAGTTTTTGACCTTACGGACAGGATAATAGATGACGGCATCATTCTAATCAAAGAATATGGTGGCAATCCTAGAAATCCTACCGGCGACGGCTATATTTCAACCTTTCCACCTTCCGAGTGTGAAGCGGCCCTTGAAACGGCCTTGGAGCTTCACAGGCTGGCCGAGGAGTTAAGGAAAGCTGAAGATTCCCCAAAGAGAGATTTGTATTTAAAGGTCGCTTTGCACAAGCAAATGACACTTTTTAAAAGGTTCAAAGGCGAAAGAAAATACACGCCATTCGGTACAGCATCCTCCACAGTGGGCAGAATAGAGCAGTATGCCAGGCCAGGCGAAACCTTGGCCAGCGAGCCTGTGATTGAGACTGTCAGGGACAGGTTCGCTCTTGAGAAAATGCCCGGTGTGTATCTTAAAGGCCTCGGCCATCATAACACGATTTATCGGGTTCTTGGGAAGGCCGTCAATGATCAATTATATAAACAATAGCGCATTCAAGCAGCCTAAGAAAAAACCCTCCTCCCGAAATGGCAATACGGTGTCCCGTTCTTTTTCCTGTAATAATGCTGGTGGTACTCTTCGGCCTCCCAGAAGGGGCCTGCTTTTGTGACTTTGGTCGCAACCTTGTAGCCCTTCCTTTTGAGCTCCGCTATTATTTTCTCCGCAATCTTCTTCTGCCCCTTGTCCAAGCAGAATATCTCCGAGCGGTACTGCTCCCCTATGTCAGGCCCCTGCCCATCGGTCTGCGTAAAGTCGTGTATCTCGAAAAACAGCCTCACAAGCTTTTCATAGCTGGTCCTTGCGGGGTCGAATGTTACCTCCACAGCCTCCGCATGCCCTGTCTTCCCTGAACATACTGCCTTGTATGCGGGCTTTTCCATGTGGCCGCCTGCATAGCCGGCACGGGTGGAAACAACCCCCTCTGCCTGCCCGAAAAGGTGCTGGACTCCCCAGAAGCAGCCTGCCGCAAATACAGCCTTTCCGGTTTTCATCGCTTTACCCCCTTTTCAGGCTTAAAGGAAAGGCAGATGGAATTCACGCAGTGGCGCGTGTTTTTTTGTGTAAAATATTCTCCGCGGAAAACGTGACCCAGGTGGGCGCCGCAGCTAGCGCACACGATTTCCGTTCTTATACCATCCTCATCCTTCTTTTTCCTGACAGCCCCCTGAATAGCGTTGTCGAAGCTCGGCCAGCCTGTCCCTGAATCGAACTTCGCATCCGAGCGGAAGAGAGGGGAGTTGCAGCGCCTGCATATGTATGTCCCCCTTCCCTTGTTATGAACATGTTCCCCGCTGAAAGGGGGCTCTGTGCCCTTGTGCAGAATAACGCGCTCCTCCTCAGCAGAGAGCCTGTTCAACCCTTTCCCATCTTTCATAAAATCCCCTCCGGGAGTATATAAGCAGCTGCAATATTAAAATCTTTTCCGGATTCCCCTCTCATATAGTCCTTGTGCTGAATTTTTTCATGTATTCTGCCAGCTCGCTGAAGGGCCTCAAATCGCTGTAGCTTATCCAATAGACCTTCCTGCCGTTAATTTCCATCACACCCGCATTCTCGACATCTCTCATTGCAGCATAGCCGCATATCTCCGCTTTTGACAAGTCCTGGCTGAGCCTAACAGCGACGTAGAAGGAGAACTTCCTTCCCCTGTCAAATTTGTCTTTGGAAACAAGCAGCCTGTTGTTATGGGGCTTCGAGGTGGTCTTCACATCAAATATGTCCCCTGTAGTTGCCATATCATACTGGTCAGCCCTGTTAACCTCTGTCCAGTCTTCAGCAAGGGCAATGTTCATCCCCCTCAGATATCTTATGGCACACCTCTCCCCCAGCTTCCCTATGAAGAAGGCATGGTGGTCGAATTTTGCGGACTGCGAAGAATACTGCCGCGCATATTCAATATCCTCCGGATGGATGCTTACGGTTATTGTTTCCGGGCCCCCTGAAATCTTATGTTCTGCAGACATTATCTGATATTGGTCGTTTCATTTTTATCTGTTAAAGGCTGAAAAGGAAATCAGAAAGCGGCCAGCAGGGTAAAATACAGGAATGGAATGAAGCTCAGAAAGCCGAGTATAATTCCCGCTTTTCCCGCTCTGCTATCTCCCGCAGAAACGGCTTTAGCTCCGGCTGCGATGGCTGCCATCCCCGGGAAAACATTGAAGGGAAACGGGAGAGCAAGCCCTGCAACCCCCGCAGCTATTGAAATGCCGCCATAAATCCGCCCACTCTGTCCCTTTAGCTTCTCAGGTTTCCTCTTTTCAGGAGATATTCTCTTCAGCTCAGGCAGCTCAACCCTCTCCTCCTTCTCAGAAAGCTCTATCACAGGGGAATCGCAGTTTGTGCATCTCAGAGGGAAGGGGCCGGCGCTTATTCCGGCAAGCCTGTCCAGATACACGTTCTCCGGCTTCCTCTTGCAGTGAGAGCAGAAATAAACCCTTTTCATGCTGTTAATTGTCACACTGCTTAATATTCTTCCTGCCGAGAAACAGCGGCCTAAACCGCTTTCCTGCCTTCGAAAAGGATTTTGTAGAAGACCTCGAAAATCGGTATGTCTGTCGTGACGGAGGTGAATCTCGCGTCAAACCTATCGCACAAATCAGCTATCCTTAAAACGTGCTCCCGCATCCTGCCCTGGTAGTTCTTTCTCAGCCTGTTTGATATGAATGTTCTCAGGGAAAGCGGGCTTTCCATATCCTTGAGGACAACATCGCCCTTGAGGGAAAGGCTTTTCTCAAGGGGGTCGAGCACCTGTATGAGGTATGCATCACTCCTCTTGTACCTCAAAAGGACTTCCTGAAGGTCCTCTATGTCATACATGAAATCGGATATTATTATCACAAGGGACTTGGAGTGGATGCGCTTCTTGTATTCATAAAGCGAATCGCTCAGCTTTGAGGTTCCCTTTACATCCACGCTGTTGATAGTATCTATTATGGAAAGTATGTTTGCGTTTCTCACCGGGACATAATTCAACCGGTCGCTGAATGTTGTGAACTCGAACTTCTCGTTCTCGTTGAGGGCCATATACGCAAAACCCACCCCTATCATGGCTGCATACTCGAACTTGCTGTTCGGACTGCCGAATTTCATGCTGGAGCTCGCATCCAGGATTATGTGCAGGACAGAGTTCTGCTCCTCCTCCATCCTTTTCACAACAAGTTTGTTCGTCCTTGCGAAAACGTTCCAGTCAATGTAGCGTATATCATCACCCTTCGTATAGGGGGCGTAATCCGCAAAAACCAGCCCTTCCCCTATCCTGCCCGACTGCCTGCTGCCCTTGTACTTCGTGTGCACCTTCTTCTTGACCGCAAGCCTGAACCTGTCAAGCTCCTTGAGGAATCCCGGGTCGAGTGGCATGGATATAATTTGCATGCGAAGGATTATATTCGTGTTCGGCCCAATTGCAAAATCGCAGCAAATGAGCGAAAAGCTTAAATTAGTTTGCAACAAATAAATTACCGCAGCCTCCTCAACTTCCCGAACATTAATGTTCGGGTAATTACCTGCCCAAACCTTAAAACTGTCCCGCACATTAATGTGCGGGTAGTTACGTTTCGGAAAGTTCGGTGGAGGGTTTGCCGTGTGTTTTGGCAACTCCCTTCATGGGGGGCAAACATCATGCTATGTCCCAATGGCGCGGCCGTGAATGGGTTTATATATTTTTTCCCGAAAGTCTGTCCATTCCCGAAGAGTATAGAGGCAAAGGATTCTGGGTTGATTATAATATGGAAAGGGACACCTGCTGGATAAGCCAAGGCGCTGCAAAAAACAGCAATCTGTCGGGAGAGGCGAGAAAGGTTTTTGACGAGACATATAGGAAACAGCATCCTGAGAATTTGTGACCGCCTGAAACTGTTCCAGCATAGCCATACCTTTTTATTCCAATAACTGCCCGTATGCATATTTAAGTTCGTATGCGGGAAGTTTAATCATGCCCAATACCTGCGCAAGCTGCGGCTCGATTCATGCAGATGATGCCCCCTACCTTCTGGAGGGCTGCCCGCAGTGCGGCTCGAAGTTCTTTTTCTTCGTGCGGGAAGACCTGATAAAGCAGGTGGAAGCGGAAAGGGAGAAGCTCTCCAGCGAGGAGATAAAGGAGATAGAGCAGGACATAAGGGAGATAGTCAGCGAGAAGATAGCGGTTGAGAAGAAAGGCAGGATGCCTTCTGTAATCAGCGATGAAACGGTTGTGCTGGACCTTGAAGCAATACGGGTCATAAAGCCGGGGAAATACACGATAGATGTTACAAAGCTTTTCCAGCAGAAGCCGATTGTGATAAGGGTCGGGCCGGGTAAATACAGGCTGGACCTTTCAGTCCTTCTGGGGGCAAGGTTCAAGAATATGTAGAGCTTAAAGCTGTATTTTGGCAAAGTGGTGCAAAGTCTGTCCCCGGTTCCTACCGCAGCACCGAACAAAATCCGAACAGGCCTGCTTTTCCATCCTTCGTAATTCCCTTTCATGGCCGCCATAAGATAGAGGAATATTTTTACCACTTTTAACTATTTACGCATTACATGCGCGCTACACATCTTAAAATCCCTTTAAATGAGTTCTATAACTACCTGAACATGGTATGCAGAAGGAAACGCGGATAGAGGGAAGCCTTAGAAAGCTTGCAGGCATTCAGCAGGCGAGATGGCCGGCGTTCATATTGGCATCGCTTGTCTTCACAGGCTTTGCGGCCATAGGGCTTGGGAATGTGAGGATGGAGACTGACATAGCAAAGCAGTTCCCTTCGGATATGGAATCCCTAAGGCTTCAGGAAAGGGCCAACGAGAAGTTCGGGGAGGCTGAAAACGTGTTCCTGCTAGTGAAGCTGGACAGCGACCCGAGGTTTTCCGGTACCCCACGCGACATACGGGACCCCTCAGTCATGCGGATGGTCACAGGCCTCACTGAAAGGCTGCGGAAGGAATCCGAAATAACGCGCGCCTTTTCAGCCGGGGACATTTTTGCAGCTGCCGGAGTCCCGGACACTATAGAGGGTGTAAAGAGTATATTGCAAGCGGTTCCAGGCTCGGAAAGCCTTTTCAGCCGGGGCTTCGATGCAACAACAATAGTCATGTTCGCCAACATAGGGACCGCAGAGGAGGAGGTCATACGCCTTGAGCAGGCTGTAAGGAGAGCTATGCTCTCGGTTGAAAGGCCGGCAGGTATCGAGATACTGGTCACAGGAAGCGCTTCGATAAGAATGGATATACTTTCCGCCTTCCGCTCCGATTCCGTCACAACCATGGCGTATGCAGGCATAATAATCCTTGCGCTCCTGCTTGCGGTGCAGCGCTCGAAATACCGCACCTTCATCACATTCTTCCCCATGACCTTCAGCCTCATATGGACATACGGGACCCTTGGGTGGCTGGACATACCGATTTCGTTTGCTACAGCGGCTCTGGGCTCCATCATACTGGGGCTGGGGGTGGAATACGGGATTTTCTATGTGAAAAGGTATGAGGAAGGGCTGAAGTCTGGTTTTAAAACAGCAGAGGCCTTAAGCAACGCCTCCGCAGGCATAGGCTCTGCTATAATAGGCTCCGGGGCTACAACCATAATAGGGTTCATGGCCCTTGCCCTTGTTGACTTCCCCATGATACAGCAGCTCGGGGTTTCATTATCCCTTTCGATATTTTACTCGCTTGTCGCTGTGCTCATTGTGAACCCGGCCTTCATAATGGCACTGGAAATTACCCGAACCTTAAGGTTCGGGCAGTTGGGGAGGCCCCATGGGTAGCGTCCTTTACCGCTACGGGGAATTCATAGCCTCCCGGCCTTACGTGATGCTGCTGCTTGCGCTCGCAGCAACAGGGGCGGCCCTGTGGGCCCAGGGATTTGTCGGAGTCGAGCCTTTCAGCCAGCGTGAGCTTCTCCCGGAGCATTTCGAGAGCATAAAGGCTATTAACTTCATAAGGGACGAGTTCGGCACTGCCGGGGAGACCATAACTGCTGTGCTGGAATCTTCACCTGAAACCCCTGAATCAAACGAGCCGAGGGACATGAGGGAGCCTGAGGCTTTGGCTTACATTGATATCCTCCACCAGAAGCTTGAGAGGCTTGAGAGCGTCCAGTCCGTGGGGAGTCTAGCAGCAGTTCTGCGTGCTCATAACGAAGGCGAGCTGCCCAAATCCCTCAATGTTGCGAGGGAGATAATGCGGGTTTCGCAAGACCCGCGCTTTGAGCGGTTCATCAGCAGGGATTTTTCAATGTCCGTAGTAATTGTTGAGGTGCCGGAGATATCGGAGGAGGAAAAGGATGCGCTTGCGGCCAATGTTAAAAATATAATAGCTGAAACCCCGAAGCCCGCAGGCTTGGCAGTGGGGCTTACAGGGGCCCCGCTGATAAGCGACGAGCTGGACAGCAGGATAGGGCCGACTATAGCTTCAACGAGCAGCTTCTCCTTCATAGGGATAATGCTTACAGTCATACTGCTTTTCACAAGCATAAGGTATGGACTAACATCTCTTCTGGGCATAGCCTTCGGCTCCATATGGGCCATAGGGCTCATAGGGATACTCAGCCTCAGCCTCTCCTCCTCAACCTCAGGCGCGCTTTCGATGATAATGGGGATAGGCATAGACTTCGGGATACAGGTTGCAAACCGTTACAGGCAGGAGCTCAGACGGCTGAACTACCCGCACCTTAAGGTGCGGGAAATTGTCAATGAGGCCATGGCCATAACGATGGAGAATGTCATAACGCCAATGTCAATCACCACCCTCTCCGTGCTCATAGGCTTCAGGGCCATGTCGCTTGGACAGCTCACGCTGCTTGCTGACCTCGGGAACATAATGTCCCTGGGGGTCCTTACCACCATGCTCGCTGCAATAACAGTAGTCCCTTCTGTCCTCATACTCGTTACAAAAAAAGGAGGGAAAACAAAATGAAAATAGAACTATTGATAGCAGCAATAATATTATTGGGAACACCTGTATACGCTCAGTTTGCCCTTGATACAGCCCAATTCAGGGTGATACTGACAAGGGTTGACCCCATACCTGTAGAAGCAGGGGGAACTATAGATGTCTGGATAACTCTGCGCAACGGGGGCTCAAAGCCTGCAGAAAATTTTTCTGTAGCCATTACTGACTCGTTCCCCTTCAGGGTGGACCCTTCAGAACCCCGCGAAACTGTGTTCGGGAAGGTTGAACCCGGCGAGCAGGTGACGCTGAAGAGGACAATAAGGGTGGATAAAGACGCATTCGACGGTGATGCGAAACTCAGGGTGAGGTACAGCGCCGAAGGGGCAAGGTTCATAACAGAGGAGCTGAAAATAAATATCGAGGCTAAGCATGCAATGTTTGCTACAGGAATACTAGAGACACAACCTGAGAACCTGTTTTCAGACACGGATGACAACAGGCTTTCAGTCGGTATAGCCAATGTTGGGGATTCGGATGCGAAGCTTGTGAGGGTCGAGCTGAACCTGCCTAAGGGTTTCAAACCTTCGAAGACCTACTCCAACATAGCCAACCTCGGCAACATACCCGCGGATATTTCAGTGCCTGCCGTGTTCTTCATAGACATAGATGAAGATGTGATTGCAGGAGAGTACAACGGCTTCCTGGCGATAGAGTACAAAGAGGAAAGCGATGACGAAGAATATAAGAGGCAGACCTTGAACCTTGCCATACCTGTGAGAGCCAAACCAGAGTTTGCTGTGGAGCTGGTTGAGACAGAGCCGACAACCATAGGCCAGGGAGAGCAGGTGAAAATGAAAATAGGGATAAGGAACACGGGCCTTTCAGAAGCTGAGAGCGTGAGCATAAGGGGGCTCAAATCGGCAGCTCAGGACTTCGAGTTCGATGAGAACTTCCAGTTCATCGGGGACCTCAAGGCCAACCAGACAGGGGAGGGAGTATTGAAGTTTACAGTTGACAGCGATGCCCCGCTGAAGGAATACCTGCTGAACCTCGAGATAAGGTTCACAGATGATGACACGGTGCAGCTGGAGACAGAGACTGTGGGGTTCAGGGTTTCAAAATCACTAGCATCACCTGTGCCTTTGCTTCTGGGCGCGGTTGCTGTTGCAGCGGTTATTGCAGGGGCTTTCCTGCTGAGGCGCAGGAAAAGGTAGGGATTGCGTTTGGGAATCGGCCGGCAGAATGCGGCGGTAGAGAAACAACAGCTTTCGCAGCGGAGCGAGGAGAGCAAATTTTTGGGCGAGAAAAAGTATATGCTATTAATTGAGTAGTAGTTATAAATGCCTTTTTTAAGCTTATCATGATATTCTTCTTATGTCAGGCAAACTTTCACAGGAAACAGAAAAGAAATTGCAAGAGCTTTATGAAGAAGGGTTATCAGTAGCAGAAATATCAAGATTAACAGAAATTCCTGTATCAACAGTCAGAGGTCACACCAAAGTTTTAAAGGAAGGTTTCCGTTCATATTCGGAGTATCGGGAGCACTTGGCCAAGCAGAAGGGCTTTGCATCAAGAACAGAATATGAGGAGCACTTGGCCAAGCAGAAGGGCTTTGCATCACTCTCGGAGTATCAGGAGCACTTGGCCAAGCAGAAGGGCTTTGCATCACTCTCGGAGTATCGGGAGCACTTGGCCAAGCAGAAGGGCTTTGCATCAAGAACAGAAT
>CAYUWT010000030.1:0-9238 GCA_964448625.1 uncultured archaeon | reverse complement strand
TACGAGATCATGCCTAGTCTCGTGGGCTCGGAGATGTGTATAAGAGACAGCTGTGACCCCGATAATATCGGCAACCTCCCTCTGGGTTTTCCTTTCCCCTTCCAGCACCGCTGAAATGTACAATGCAGCCGCGGCCACGCCGATCGGGCCCTTGCCGCTCGTCACATCGAACTTGCTCGCCTCATCAAGGACCTCAACAGCCCTTACCTGTACCCTTTCCGAAAGTCCCAAAAGGCTGCCAAAGCGCGGGATATAATCCTGGGCCTTCGCGGGGAGTATGCGGAGCGTCATCTTCCTTGCGACGTAGCGGTAGGTTTTGCCTATCTCCTTCTTGTCAACGCCGCTCGCCTTAGCTATCTCGTCAAGGGTTCTGGGAGCGCCTTCTTCTTTGCACGTTATGTAAAGCAGCGCGGATATTATCGCCTCCGTTGACCTTCCGCGCACCAGCCCCTTGTCAACGGCATCCTGGTACATCTTTGCCACCTTCTCGTGCACGGAGCGGGAGAGGTGAAGGTATGAAATGAGCCTCTGGAGCTCTGAAAAGGCAAAGCTTATGTTGCGGTCCTTCGATTTCATGAGCCTCTTGTGCCATTTGGTGAGCCTGTAATACTGCGCCCTTTTCTTTGTTGAAACCTTGAACAGCTCCCCCTTCCCCTTCCCTATTTCAGTGGTTATGCCCATGTCATGCTTTGTCGGTGTGAGAACAGCGCCTGTCCTCACCCTTCTGGAGCGCTGGTCCTCATCGAAGGCACGCCATTCCTGAGTAAGGTCAATCATGGACTCCTTGATAACAGCGCCGCACTTCACGCATACTGTTTCAGCCCTGTTGTAATCGTAATTAATCTCGCCTGAGCCGCACTCCGGGCAGTGCTGCTTCTGGAAGGTCCCCTGTCTGCCTGCGGGTGTCACTTTCATATCAGTTATCCTCCAGCTCCTTGAGATTGAAAATCAAAGCGCTATTAAACGGGCTTTTGCTGCTGCGGGAAACAAGGCGGGTAAATTCCTGTGAAACAATTCTTTCCCACACCTCATCCCATATTTTTTGTTTCATCATCTTTTCTCCGGCCATATGCAACGAATAAACTTATTGTTTCACTATTTCCAAGTGATTATAAGTTTTTATTAATCGTTTATAAGCTTTTCGGTACTGAAGTATAGTAATTAGGCCTCGGGGGTTTATAAAGGTTATCTTTCCTTTTTGTGTGAAACAGTTTCACTCCCAGCAAAATCACTATCCTGAGTTTGTGTTTGCAAAACCGGAAATCATCCCGCCTTTCATCCCTCTCATAATCCTTTTCATCTTCCTTTCCTTGTTCCGTGCGGACCAGTAGAAGGCCTCATCCCGGGTTTTTTTGGTTATGAGCACTATCACCCTGCCTGCGGAATGCCTTCCGACCCTCCCTCTCCTCTGTATGCTCCGTATCTCGCTGGGCACAGGCTCATAGAATACAGCGGTGTCCATGGCCGGTATGTCCAAACCTTCCTCGCTCACGGAAGTCCCGACAAGCACATTGTATTTTCCGGAACGAAAGTCTTCAAGTATGGCGATCTGCTCCTTCTGGGATAAGCTCTTCTGCCCCATGAATGCAACAGGCCTTGCATTTTCTATTTTTGAAAGGGAATCGACAATCTGCCCCACCATATCCCTGTAATTCGCAAACACTATTATTTTGCTTTCAGCGCTTCGCGCGAGCTCTGCGCTCACAATGGAGCACAGCATCGCCATTTTGGGGTGCTTTGCTCCGGAGAGGAAAAGGCTGTTTGCCAGGAACTGCGCCTGCTCAACCTTGCGGTTTTTCAGAAGCCGCTGGGCCTTCGGGTCCTCGCGCAGTTTTTTGAAATAGTTTTCAAGCGAGACAATCCCCTGGGTTTCGAGGAGCGTGAGTGCATGGTCTATTTTAATTGCCTGGTTGAGCATTGACATCGCTATTATTGCCCGCCTGTTGCCGGAGGAGAGCTCCCTTATGAGGCTTTTCTGGAATGACAGCAGGACTTTCTTTCCGGCTTTTGCAGGTATCCGCAGGCCCATCTTTCTGAGGCTTTCCACCTTCTCCTCGTATGCTTCCGCAAGCCTGCTCCTTATTTCAAGGAAGCTGGAGGGCAGCTCCACATCGACCCATTCGAGAATCTTTTGTTGCACATAAGGGGCAACATCCTCATCCTCCTCTGCCCTGATTTCAACATCCTCTATGTAAGCGTTTTCGCATATCTCATTGACTGTTTCATAGTCGCTTGAAGGTGAGGCGGTAAGCCCCAAAATGCGCGCATTTGCAGCCTGTTCCGCATACTTCTGCGCAACAAAGGGGTATGCGTATTTTCCAACACCCCTGTGCATCTCATCTATGACCAGCAGGCTGAAATCCTTAAAGGAAAATATCCCGCTATTGATATCGTTTTCTACTGTCTGGGGTGTCGCAAAAAACAACTGCCCGTCACTATAGATTTTTGCCCTTTTCTGGGGGGGTATCGCTCCTGTTATTGCAGCAAACTTATCGCTTTCCATATTAAGAAAATGGGCAAAGCTTTTGCGGTGCTGCTCTGAAAGGGGTTTTGTAGGGGCAAGGACCATGATCTTCGAGCCCGGGAATTTCTCGAGCCTGTGCGCGGCAAGCAGGATGGCTATTGGAGTCTTGCCCAGGCCGGTTGGCAAAACTACCAGTACGTTTTTTTCCGCAGCCTTTGCGAATATCTGCTGCTGGTATTCCCTTGCCTCAAGGGTTCCGGGACGCAGCAAAGGGTGGGAGATGTGCATATTAAATAATCGAGGCCGGATATAAATCGCAATAAAATTGGAAAGCTGCTTTATTTATATTCTTCTTTCACAGTTCGAGAAGGTTTAAGCCTGTTATTTTATCCCTCGTTCGCATTATCTTTTTGCCGGATGAAACCAGGCAGATTTCAAGAGTGGCGGAAACATAAGCCTTCATGAGATGGCCTCCATATGTTTCCATTTCCCTGCCGCTCAGAACAGTGTGGGCGTGCACAATTGGATTTTTATTCATCCAAACAATGTTCCCGGAAAGGCTGACAACCTCCAGCTCTTTCCCGATAATTTTCGTTTCATACATTTTACTTTTCAGATTATAGTAAGCAAGCTCCGCGCTTTTCACAGCGCCTATCCCGGAAAACCAGCAGCCTTTTATTTTGCTCTCTTTCGCAAACTGTTTCAAAGTTTCTATCACCTCTTCTCCTCTGTCCAGCCTCAAAATATAGCTCCCTTCTGCCACTTTCTCAGATTTCACATATACCAGCAATATATTATAAAGAGCCAATAAAAAACTATGGCTGAGCTTGTCTTTTGCTATATGGCCGCTTCCAATATAAAGGAGGCGGAGAGGATAAGTAACGCGTTGATTGAAAACAGGCTTGCAGCATGTGTGAACATTCTCGGGAGTATCGAATCCTGTTACATGTGGCAAGGAAAAAAGAGAAAGGCGGGAGAGGTCGCGCTTATAGCCAAAACCAGAAAAGATTTGTTAAAAAAGCTTGTCAGGAAGGTGAAGGAGGTGCACAGCTATAAGGTTCCCTGCATTGTTGCTTTCCCAATTGTCGGCGGCAACGAGGATTTCCTAAAGTGGGTTGAGAAGGAAACAGAAAGCTGACAGAAACGGTTTAAATCTTTGATTCAAAAAGAACATGGGGCTTTATCGTGAAAATCTGCTCCGAGAGGTCGATAGATTGGACAGGCTTGATTCAAAGCCGGATGGAAGGCAGCCGCTCATAATCGGCATAGACCCGGGAACAACAACTGCCATCGCCGTTCTGAATTTCCGCGGGGATATTGTTCTTACGCAGAGCGGGAAGGAGTTTTCCAAGGCAGACATATGCAGGCTGATTCTTGAAACAGGGGATCCTCTGATAATCGCCACTGACATAAACCCGCCTCCCAAGAAGGTGCACAAGATAGCCAGCATGCTGGGGGCAAAGCTCATGTTCCCGGAGGAGAGCCTCCGGAAGAGGCACAAGGAAGTGCTCATAGATGATGCGAAGGAAAAAAGGAACAGGCATGAGAAGGACGCGCTTGCAGCAGCCATGTACGCCTACAGGAAGATAAGGCCCATGACGAACAAGATCGAACAGGAGCTGGAAAGGGACCAGTCAGCTCTGCTCGAGGAGATAAGCCGCAAGGTCATATACGAAGGCAAGAGCATAAAGAAAAGCATAAGAGAGGCCTCAAGAGCTTTGTAAAACCGCATCAATAAAGCCTCTACCCGTTAAGCTGCCGCGCACCCCATTCCGCCTTAATTTTTGAAATCAATGGGCCCGGAACCCTTTGTTAACGCTGTTTATGCTAATGCGTCTCAAGATATCGCTTTTCAGCCTGAATCCTGTTCCGCGTTTCCATCCAGAGGCGCAATTTTCAGGCATGCGAAACATGCGGTTTTGCTTTGAAATCGATATGTATCACCAGCATCATAAATTTGTTATCTCAAAGACCTGCTAAACAAGGAATTTCCCGCCCTTCTGCACCAGCGTGTCATCGAACCAGACCTCTCCTCCCTTGCGCAAATCCTTAATCATGTCCCAGTGGAGGGCTGATTTGTTTGTTCCCTTGCATTCCTTGTATGCGTTTCCGAGGGCTATGTGTATGGTCCCGCCTATTTTTTCATCAAACAGGATGTTTTTGATAAATCTTTTGATGTTAAAGTTGGTGCCTATTCCCAACTCCCCTATATAACCTGCCCCTTTGTCCATTGCCAGCATTTTCTTCAAAAATTCCTCGTTTTTTGTAGCTGCAGCCTTTGTTACTTTTCCCTTCCTGAACTCCAGCCTTATTCCATCCACTCCCCTCCCGCCATAAATCGCAGGGTATGTGAACTGGATATGGCCATTCACATTGGTTTCAACCGGGGCTGTAAATACTTCTCCATCGGGCATGTTGTGCCTGCCGTCTGCTATTACAGTGTTTCTTCCTGCAACCTCAAGCGCAAGGTCCGTATCGGGAGCCCTTATTCTCACAAGTTTTGCCCTGTCAAGGAGTTCTTTCAGCTTTTTCATTCTGCTGCTCTCCTTCTTCCAGTCAATATTTGTTGCCGAGAAAACGAAGTCTTCCATCTCCTCGAGGCTCATGTCCGCTTCCTGAGCAAGGCTGCTGGTTGGGTATTCGTATATGACCCAGCGGAGGCTGTCCACAATGTATTCGCTTATGGGCCTTGTCACCTTCTTGCGCATGGCTATAAGCTCCGGGTTTATGCTTGTGAGCTCGCGGGTGTTGTACTCAGCCCCTATGGAAATCAGCACATCGGAATTCTTGGCCTCGAATTCGGCTATAATAGGGAAATGCTTCAGCTGCTTTTCGCTTGCATTTTTGTAGAAAATGAAGGAAGCGCCGGGAACAGTGGGGCGAAGCATGGGATAAGCCCCTTTCACAATGCAAAGCCTGTAAGCCTCAAGGGCCATGTCTTTTGCTGCGAGGTCGAAGTCTATAAGAACGCGGTCCCCAGCTTTAACCCTCGTGCTGTGCTCCACGAGAATCCGTGCCGCTTCCTTTGCGCGGGGGTCAATCATATCATTCTGATAGTGATTCTGGTCTTATAAAAGTTTGGCACAGACGCACAAACAGGTCCAAAAGCCTTAAAAAACCGCACTCTATCAATTAAACAGATATGTGGGGGAAATATGCTTGGCAACGACTTCCGCAAAACCCATGAGTTGTATGGAGAAACCGATTTAAACTATGATCTCCATGGAACTAATAACGAAACTTATTATGCACTGGGTGAGCAGCCGGAGCCCCGCCTGAATAACCATTATACATCCCCGCGCAAAGTATTGTCAGGAGGCGGTGGCTCTCTTCCTATGACTACGAAAATATATGATATCGGCAACAGCATACTTATGGGACTTGATGTTTTGGGAACGGTGACGGAAATGCACAGCAATGACCCTGTAACAATAGGGGGGAAAGCCTGCAAAAGAAACAGGGATTATATAAAGAGTTTGGTGCCTGAGGATTATGAGCCCGGACTTAGCTCTGATATGAGAGTCAGAAAGTATTTCAAAGAGGAGGGTTTAGAGGTTGCTCCCATAAATATTTATGCCGGCTGGATATCAACATTCTTTTCATGGCCACTCTTCCTTGTGATACAACCCATAAACTTGTACAATAAATTGCGTCAGCGCAGAGAAGAGAGGGCTCTTAAACACAGGCTGCAAACCAAACCGGAAAATGGAACTGATTGAATCTGCTATGTTTTGCGGGTCAGATAATTCACAGCCCCAACTTTAGCCGCCTTGAACGCGAGCAGCGCACACTTCACCCTTATGGGGCTCAGGGGTATTCCAAGCATTTCGAAAACGGCCTCCTTCTTCATGCCAATCAGCTCCTCTATCTTCTTCCCCGTGAGGTGCTCGGTGAGCATGCTTGCGGCGGCCTGGCTTATCGCGCAGCCATTGCCAGCAAAGGTTATCTGCTTTATGGTTTTGCTTTCATCTATCTGCATGCAGATGTCAATCACATCCCCGCATAAGGGGTTGCTCTCGTGCACCTCTATTGCGGGATTGCTTATTTTGCCGTAGTTCCGCGGGTGGCGGTAATGGTCCAGAATCTCTTCCTGGTACATTGCTTCAAGAGTCATACTAAATTTTCCGTATATTATTAATGTGCAGGCAGTTGATTTCCCGAACCTTTAGGTTCGGGTAGTTTAAACACCTTCCTCGCCTGCTTCACAGCCTCTATAAACAGGTCAACCTCTTGGGGCGTGTTGTAAAGGTAGAAGCTGGCCCTGCTGGTCCCCGGAACCTTGAGCCTTTCTATAAGTGGCTGAGCGCAGTGGTGGCCGCTCCTTATAGCAATCCCTTCGCTGTCCAGAATGGTCGCCATGTCGTGCGGGTGTATGTCCGCAACATTGAAACTTACCACACCACCCCTTTCTTTGGGGCTTTCCGGGCCATATATAACTGCATCAGGTATTTCTGAAAGCCTCTCCATTGCATAGGCTGTTATCATCTCTTCATGCTTCCTTATTTTATCCATCCCCAGAGATTGCAGATATTCAGCAGCTTTGGAAAGGATTATGCCGCCTTCTATATTGGGGGTTCCAGCCTCGAATTTCCATGGCAAATCGTTCCACTTTGCGCCGTCCAGATGGACCTCCCTTATCATCTCGCCTCCCCCGTGGAAAGGCTCCATCTCCTCCAGCAGATACTGCCTGCCAGCCAAGGCTCCTATGCCTGTGGGCCCCAGCATTTTGTGCCCGCTGAAGCAGTAGAAGTCGCAGCCTATCTCTTTTATATCCACCTCCATGTGGGGTACTGCCTGCGCGCCGTCGACAATGCTTATAGCTCCCGCTTTCTTTGCTATTTTGCATATATCCTTCACCGGGTTGATTGTTCCCAAAACGTTGGAAGCATGGGTTACTGTTATAATTTTTGTTTTATCTGTTATCATTTGTTCGTACTGCTCCATTCTTAACTTTCCCCCATCATCAATGTCCACAAATTTCACCTTCACACCGAGCCTGCTCTGGAGAAGGAACCACGGGACTATGTTCGAGTGGTGCTCCATAACAGTCGCTATTATCTCATCCCCTTTCTTCAAATGAGTCATTGCATATGCGTACATTATGAGGTTCAGGGATTCCGTTGTCCCCCGCGTAAAAACAAGCTCCTGGGGTTTCACACCTGCAAACTTCGCAACCTTTCTCCTCGAATCCTCATAGGCTAGGGTAGCTTCCTCAGCAAGCCTGTGTATGCCCCTGTGTATGTTCGCGTTGTAGCCCTTGTAGTACTGCTCTATGGCTTCTATGACCGCATTTGGCTTCTGGGCGGTGGCTGCATTGTCAAAATAAACAAGCTGCTTGCCGTTGACCTTTCTGGAGAGTATGGGAAAGTCCTGCCTGACCTTCTCAACATCATACACCTTAAATGCCCTGAGCATCTTCCATCATCATCCTTTCGACTGATTCAAAATACCTTTCCCTCATCCCCTCATCCCTTATCTTTGAAATGGCAGGGTCGAAAAAGCCCTTCACAATCAGCATTTCCGCCTCTTTCCTTGGAAGGCCCCTTGCCATGAGGTAAAAAACCTGCTCCTCGTCTATCTGCCCAACAGTAGCTCCGTGGCTCGCCTTCACATCGTTCGCATCAATCTTCAGTCCGGGTATGCTGTTGGCAAGCGCCTTTTCGCTGAGAAGGAGGATGTTGTTCGCAAGATAGCTGTCCGTCTTTTGAGCGGCCTTTTCTATCCTTATCATGCCCCTGTAAACGCTCGTTCCGTTGCCGGCCATAACCCCCTTCGCAAGTATCCTGTTTGTTGTGCCGGCTACCGTGTGATGCGCGTTTGTGGTGATGTCTATGTGCTGGCCTGATGTCCCGAAAAACACCCCCACAGTTTCAGAGCCGCTTCCCTCTCCCCTGAATATGGTATCCTGCCTCACTCTGGAAAGCTTTCCTCCGAAACAGCCGATGTTCCATGAGAATCTTGCGTCCCTCGCAAGCACGCAGTATTTGTAGGAGAAGTCCCACACATTTTTAGCAAGGCTCTGGAAGCTGCTGAATGTGCATTCAGCGTTGTTTCCAACGTAAACCTCCGCAACCCCCGAATTCATTATCTCCCGCTTTGCCTCAGCGGAGGAAAACTCCTCGCAATAGTTTACGGAGGCCCCATTTTCTATTATTATCAAGGTGTGGGTAAATGAGCTTGCGCCTATAGAAAAAGCAGCGGAAAGTGGTTCTTTCACTGCAACATTCTCGGGCACATAAAGGAAAACACCGCTGTCCCACAGGGCTGTGTTGAGGCTTACGAACTTGTCCTTTGCTTCGCTCCCCCTGAGAATGTATTTTTTAATAAGCTCCTCATGTTTTGCTAAAGCTTTCTCGAGGGGCATGAATATCACCCCGTCTTCAACCTTGCCTTTAAGCTCTATTTCAGCCTTCTCCCTGTGCTCAATCATGCCTTCATTGAAACCATCAAGGCTTGTGTAGCGGTATCCTTCATCAAACTGTGTGGGTAGAGGCGTGGAACTGTAGGCCTCCATCCCTTCTATCCTCATCTTGTTGAGCCACCCGGGCTCATTTCCCTTCATGCCGAGCATAGTTTTTCCCATAAGAGATTTTTGAATCAAACTTTAATATAGCATGCGCTGTCCACACTAGTTGCACTCAGTCTCTTCCTCTTCGCTCCCTGCAGAGGTCTTGTGGAAAACCGTCCTCTCCTCGTCTGCATGGAGCGGATAATCCAGCGGGTCGGAAATCTCCTCTCCCAGAACCTTGTCCTTCCTCTTCCTCATATCAGCCC
>CAYUWT010000029.1:0-9386 GCA_964448625.1 uncultured archaeon | reverse complement strand
GAGACAGACCCTTATCCTTCCATTAGCTGTCATGGTGATGGGGAATGCTTTTGTCTTCCCTTCCGTCAGCTCCTATGTGAGCAAAAAGGCTCAGGGGAAAAGGGGGGCTGTGATGGGGCTGGTTGCAAGCTTCCAGTCATTGGGGCAGTTCCTTGGGCCGCTGACAGCAGGCTTTCTTTACACAATCAAACCGGAGTATGCTTTTTACGGGCTGGTTGCTGCTGTATGGATTTATTTTGCGGTCTTTTCCACAGTTGAAAAATAATCCAGTCACTTTCCCGCTAATTGATATATATACCGGCAAACCAATTAATTATTAATTAGTGAAGCCATGCGCAATAGCCTTTTAATACTTTTTTCTATATCCACGCTGATTTACCTCTCCCCATTCTCGGCAGCCCTCGGCTATTCGGGCTTTGTTGGCAAAAGCCTCTATGAGATCAATGAGAACATATCCTACACAGGAGAGTTCGACCAGAACATCACGACAACAGTCGCCATAAGGCTCACCAGCCTGAACGGAACTGCTTTCAATTCCGTCACCGGAGCCGTAAACAACTCAGACCACTTCATAGCCAATATAACCGCCAACGTATCTTCCTCCGGAGACTACCTGCTCAACGCAACCTTCTCCTTCAACGGCTCATCATTTGCAAGCACGCTGCTCACAAAAATATCGAGGGCAGCCTCTTTCATCCTGAGAGCTGATGAGGCAGTGTATCTGCCTGGCAGCACAATAGCATTCAAGATAAAGGTCCTTGACAGCAACGGCGCAGGAATAACAGGGGAGAATGTGACAATAAGGATGGTATACCAGACAAACGACACGCAGATTGCCTCATACAACGGGCTGACAGATTCAGGAGGCGCTGGGGAGCTTAGCGGAACCTTTACCGCCCCTTCAGCTGCGGGAACATACCGCCTCGTTGTAAACGACTGGCTGGCCGCCAAGGTTTTTGATGTGATGGCCTTCGACATTGCAACGTACACCGGAGATGCAGACGGCAACGTGAAAACATTGTACGGGCTGGGCGATACGGCCTATATATTCGCGGACCTCTTCGGGGCCAACAAGACAAAATATACAAACACTGAGTCCATAGCAATTACTGTGACGTTCCCCAACGGCACAACGCTAAGCTCCACCCGCACATACTCGGGCTCGCGCATAAACACCACCGTATTGCTGACAGCGCTGGGCAATTATTCCGTTACCGTCAAGCCTGCATCCGTCACAAAATCCATACAGCTGGCTTTTGATGTGAGGCCTTATGAGCTCCGCAGCACCATTGAGAGTGTAACGAGGGGCAACACCAATTCTTTCTTCCACGGCGAAAGCGGCCTGATATTTGTCAAGGTTTACAACATATCCAGCGGCGAGCTGATAACCTCAAACTATTCGACAGGGGTGTGGGACCTGAAACTGCTTGACTCCGGCCTTAACACCCTCAGCACGCTTTCCAACTCTACCGCAAAAACGGCCTCCAATTCCTACGGTTTCAGCTTCGTTACCCCAAACCAGTCTGCGCTTTATTACATCAGGGTGAAGCTGAATGACACAGAGCATATGCTTGACTTCTCAGTCAGAAGCGTTATTGCTGAATCAACTCCTGTTGACCAGGACTACAACTTCCAGAACGTCTTTGTGGGCAACAAGCAGGTGGTGCGCATCATAACAATCATTTCTGACACATCAGGCTCCATAAATCTCACCAACACCTCAGTTATGGAGGTGAGGAATGTGCTGGGAGAGGATATAAAATCAAACCTGACGTTCAACAGGAGCATAATAACCTACAAGGGAGCCAGAGCGGGCATTGTGGAATTCACAGCCCCAAAGGATGCCGGCTGGTATTTCATAAGGGTCCTTGCTAACGGAAACTATGTAGGCGAGAGCTGGTTCCTTGTCAAGCTCTATTCATTGTGCTCACAGCTGGGCGGATACAGATGGTTCATAGGCTCGAATGAGAGCGCTGTCATGACCCTGAAGGTGACAGAGGCCAAGGATATAGGGTTCATAGAAAGCGTTGCGGGCAACCTCAGCTCATCAGATTCTGGTAACAGCAGCAGCTCTTTCGGCAACATGTACGGAGTGCAGGACTGTTACGGAGCCGCGAAGACAACAGTATCCGGCAGCACGTCAACAGGCAACAGCACCGCGAACATAAGGGTCTCTGTCTCGAGGGTGGTGAACACGGAAACGCTGGAAGACCTCACGAGCAGAATATCCGGCCTTCCTTCAAACACCACGGATAACAACGGACAGACAGCGCTTTCCATATCTCCGCCCACAAACGGCTGGGACAGCGGCTCTTACATAGTAGAATTCACACTTCTCGATCAGAACAACAATACTGATAAGGGCTGGGGATGGTTCACTGTGAAGAACCTCTGGATAAACATATGGCCCCGCCAGTATTCAGGCTACTGGAAATGGTATTTCTCGCCGGGCGAAAACTTTACGTTCGATGTCTTTTCCTACAATTCAACCGCTACATGGTATTATTACGGGCAGGGACAGGGGACCGGGGACAACTGCACTCTTATCGGCGTTTTCTACCAGGGCGACGGTTCCGAATGGTTCTGGCCGCCAAGAGAGATATCTCCCTCAAAATACAACTCATCATGCCTGAAATCCTCTTCAGGCAGGTTCAACCTTACCATCTCGCCCCTCTCCTCTTTCAAGACCGGCTACTACATGCTGCGCGTAAGGGTGAATGCCACCAGCGGCATATCGGACACGGGAGACGGCTGGCTCAGCATAAAGGCCTACAACGTTTACCTGAAGACTGCATCGGCCAATTATTATGATTCGTGGTACAAAGGGATAACGGACAATATAAGCTTCATTGCCGATATTGCAAACACAAACTCAACATACTACAGCTGCTACTGGTCAGCCTGCCCCGCAAGCGAAAGGGCCGCGGGCAGCCTCAACATAACTGTGAAGAAGATTATCAGGTATGACCAGTGGGTGCCCAAGGACTATGCCCCCTCCAAATACATGGCAACGCTGAGCAACGGCACAGGCAGCGCGCTTAATTCCATAATCACAACAAACGGGACTGTAAACATAACGCTGACCCCAAAAACGGGGAGCGGCAACAACTCATGGGAGACAGGATACTATTCCATGGTTCTGGAAGTCTCAGGGCCGGAAGGGACAGAGACCGGAAACAGCTGGTATGAGGTGAAAAGCTTCTTCGTTGACATAACCCCTGTGAATGCAAACGGGACGCAGTACAGGTCAAGCTACAGGTCGGGCGAGAACATAACGCTCAATGTGAGCGCAGCCTCCAAACCCCGCTGGATGGCCACATCCTACGGCGTAAATCTGACATATTACAATACCACAATAACCAATATGAAACTGAGCTACTGGGCATATGAAAACGGCAGGATGGTGACGGTTCCTGTAAACTACACTCCCTCCTCCGTGAACGGAACCGGAAGGGTCACTATCATACCCTCAGGCAACCTTACGGGGGGCGCATGGTACAATCTGGAAATGACTCTCAGGGACAGCAGCGGAAATGAGCAGACAGGGTATGCGTCCTTTGAAATAAAGGATTTCTCATTTTCCACCCAGTCGGTAAACTGGAAGTGGGAATACACCAAAAATGAAACCATCCAGCTACAAGGGTTAGTATGCGACACGGGTTATTGGTGCTATACACCCAACACTTACACGGGCAACCCCGTCAACATAACAGTTTCAAATATCTACAGGACCGCTACATGGCCTTATACCTCTGTTTCCGGCTGGAGCTCCACGTCAGGCCAGGCGACAAGCGGCAACAGCGGCACAGCATTCCTGAATATAACCCAGACAACGCCCTTTTCCTCAGGCAGCTACGCCGCTGAAATATCCGCAAGGTACGCAGACGGCTCGGGCTCTGTCCAGAAACAGAATGTATGGTTCACAATAAAGGCCTTCGCCTTCTCCGCAAACCCGACAAAATGGGAGTTCAGCATGAGGGAGAATGTCACCATCGCCATAACCAGCGGCAAGGCTGTCAATCTCACAAGCGTTGCACTCACATGCGGCTACTGGCCTAACTACAGGACATTTGAGCTGAGCAGCAACCTTGCGGCCAACACAACCTCGCTGCAGGCCGGGACAACGGTTATCAAGCTCTCGCCTTCCGGCACACAGTGGGTTAACGGCTACTGCTATGGGAACCTCGGGGTGAGCGACGGCGGGGATACTGTATATTCCTTTGTGAACTTCAACATAAAGGCCTTCAGCCTTTCCACAGGCCTGCCAAAATACTTATATGGAAGGAATGAAAGCGTGCTGCTGAACCTGACCACGGACAACGGGCTGCAGATAAACATATCAGCCGTGAATATCACCAACTGGGCAAACTGGCCCAACTTTACACGGCTGTCGAACGGCAACGGGATAACAATCAGCCCTTCCAGCATAACCTCCAATGGAACGCTCAACATAACCCCAACAGGCCAGTGGCCCGTCTTCGGCTATTACAGCGGGGAGCTGGAGGCTTATGATGCCGCCAATCCCAGTGCCACCCAGAGGGCATGGTTCTCGTTCGAGGTTCCGGCGCCCCTCACAGCGTATGGCTATCCCTCCGACAGCTCAGGCAGCTGGAAGGCTGTCAACACATCTAATGCCTCTAGGAGTGTCTCTTTCAGGCTGGCTGCACAGAAATACAACCCAACGCTGGGATACTACCAGACTGCCTCCGGAGTCAATGTATCGCTGCTGTCCATAGAGCAGGAGATCTGTCTGACTTATCCGTGCTCTTACACTTCTGTAACCGATTACACTTCCACAAATGCAACAACTGATTCTGGAGGTATAGCGTTCATTAACGTGACAAAATCCGGCCTGTGGTCTTACGGAAGCCACATAGCAAAATTCATGCTGAACTCTTCTGCCATACCCGCTGTGGTAAATGACACAAGGGTGTGGTTCTGGGTGGGGCAGGGATGAAAGCACTAATACCAATCATTGCAGCGGCCTGCATTCTTTTTTCAGCTTCAGGTGTATCTGCCGCTTTCACCGTTTCGATAAGCATGCCTACCAAATCCCTCACCGAAAACGAGCAGATTTCCGTAACGGTTACAGTAACCAACCCGGGCACCTCTGCCGAGAGCAATGTTGTTGTCCAGCTTGCAGGCTCGCCCACTTCCTGGTTCGGCATGATCCAGGACTGCAGCGTCATATCGAGCATAGCTGCCAGCCAGTCTCAGACATCCACATGCATACTGAGACCGACAACTGTGGGCAGCGACTTCTCGCTTGTCGCCACTGCTGAATCTTCGGGCGGCACTACCGGCTCCGGAACCACGGGAGGCATAACGGTCATCTCTGCTGCAGGCTCGATAGCGGCTTCTATGACCGCTCCTTCCTCCGCTGATTTGAGCTCATCCTTCGATGCAAGCGTCGCGGTCACAGCCCCTTCCTCTTCGGACGCCACAAATGCGAGGGCGACAATCACCGCTTCTGGAGCATGCTCCGTTGACACTTCAAGCGTAGCTGCCGCCCAAAACCTCGGGACCATTTCCCAGGGCACAACAGAATCCCCTCTGGACTGGGACATTTCTGCAGGCTCCTCAGCAGGCACCTGCACGCTTACTGTCAATGTCGTGTCCGACAATGCAGGGACTGCAAACCCCTCTAAAAGCGTCACAGTAGGGACATCCAGCAGCAGCACTTCGAGCAGCTCCGGCGGTGGTGGGGGCGGTAGTGGAGGTGGTGGCGGGGGAGCCGCAGCAGTAAGCGAAAGCAAAACAATAGCATCCATAAAATCCGGTGAGGCAGCCACAGCCGCCTTTTCAAAGGTTGCGGAGCTTAAGCTCTATGAGATTTCAATAGAGGTAAAGAGGGATGCAAGCGCTGTAAAGATAACGCTCAGCGAGGGCTCCTTGCCCTCAGATATTTCGCCTCCGGTTGCTGCAGGCAGCGGCGAGGTGCTCAAATACATACAGGTGGAGAAGGCAAACATAACTGATAATGATATCAGCAGGGCTGCGCTGAGCTTCAGGGTGGAGAAGGGCTGGATTGAAACAAACAACATAGACCAGTCCAAGGTGAGCCTTTACAGGCTTGAGGGAAAAAGCTGGAGCAGGCTGCAGACTGTTATGACCAGGGAAGACAGTTCCTTCGCCTATTATGCTGCAGCTTCTCCCGGACTGAGCCTTTTTGCGATAGCGGGAGAGAAGAAATCTCCTTCAAAAAGCCAACAGGAGGCACAGCCAACACAGCAGCCGGAAGGGGAACAGCCAGCTGTTGAAAGCGTGCCTGAAGAGGAGACAGGGGTGGCAGCTGCGGCGGAGGCTGAGGCATCTTCGAACCTGGCTGCATTGGCTGTTGCGATAGGGGCACTTGCGGCTTTCATATTCTTCATGAGAAGGAAAGCTGCTCCGGCCCTTATTCAGCCTTCTCGAAAACAAAGAAATACACGCACCCGTAATCCCTGAGCGGGAGGATGGTTTCGAGGGCAAGCAAAACCCTGTCTTTCAGCGGGAAGCTGCTGAAATTCCCCCACTCGGGGTTGACAACGCGGAAAACAGAGTCAAAAAATATCAGCCTCATGCCGTTTTTGGAAAATTCCTCTATTACCTCCTCTTTCGGAAACAGCCTCATCCTGAAGCCTCTTTTCTGAATCCTCGTTGTCTTCTCCCTTATCCCTCCCTTCTGTTTCAGCTTTTCAAAAACGGTGTAGCCGTTATCGTAAATGCTTGCCGCTGAGAATATCGCCCTCCCTCCTCCTTTAAGCGCCCTGGAAATCTCCCTCGCGCTCTGTGCAAGCGGGCAGAAATTGAGGGTCGCAAGCATTGAAATCACTGTGTCAAAGCTGCAATCCTTGAAAGGCATCTCCTCTGCCCTGCCCTGGCAGATTCTGCTCGATTTTTTTCTCGCCTGCCCTAGCATCCCTTCGCTCAGGTCAATGCCCACATAATCTTTATCCCCAAAATAGTATCCTGTGCCGCAGCCTGCATCGAGAATCTTGCCTTTTGCATACTGTTTCAGGAGACCTTTTTCAACCTCCCTTATCCTTTCCGTTGTGGGGTTTGACTGCCTTTCATCATATGTTCCTGAAAGGTAGTTGTAGAGGCTCCTGAAATCGTTTATGCTCTGTTTCTCTGGCATCATAGCCTGATTACTTTTTTGCCCCTTTCCTGCCCTATTATTCTCAGCCCTGCGTTTGGGAAATTCCTTTTGAGCTGTTCTCCTCGAAAATACCTGTCAAGAAAAACCGCGAGGCTGGAAACCTCGCTGTGGGGCTGGCTGCCTATTGAAATGTTCCAGTCCGCCAGCATGTAAAAGCCGGGAGGCACCTTTTCCCCTCCAACAACCACCAGTATATTTTTGCCTTTCCTTATCTCCCTTATTTTCTTCTCAACAGGCAGGCCATAAACCGTCAAGTGAACTATTTTCCCTTTAAAATTTGATGCAAAACTTTTTGGGCTGGGCACGTGCTCTATCATAAAATCCCCTCCCCAGTTATCGCTGGTCTTTTTAACAGATTCCTCCAGCCCCGAATCCCTCTCGCCGCTGTAATAGCCCTTCTCCGCTCCGAAGGCCCTTGCCGTAAGGAAGAGGTGTGTTGTTATACGCTTGTCCCTGAATATGCGGTGGCCGAGGCGCAGGATATGCACGGGCATTGTAAAGATTAAGAAGAACGGTATTAATTAAACATTATGGGCTTTGTTCTGCAAGGCGGGAAGGTTTTTGCTGATGGGGAGCTGACTGAAAAAGACATTGCCGTTGAGGGAGGGAAAATAACGTTTAATGGAGCTAAAAATCCAAGGAAAATTGACTGCAGCGGGATGCTCATACTCCCCGGTGCAATAGACTCCCACGTCCATTTCAGGGCACCGGGAGGGGAGAGCAGGGAGGACTGGTTAACCGGGAGCAGGGCCGCTGTTTCTGGAGGCGTGACAACTGTCCTGGACATGCCTAACAACAACCCTGCAGCCAAAACCCTCCACTTGCTCAGGGAAAAGAGGCGCACTGCTGAAAAGCTCTCCCTGTGCAACTTCGGCTTTTTCCTGGGGGCGGCAAATGATAACGCCCGTGAGATAATGAAGCTTGAAAAGGGGGCTGTGAAGCTTTATTATGGCTCAAGCACAGGCAGCCTTCTCACAAATGAGGAAAGAATGGTAAAGGCCATATTTGAAATCTGCAGGAAAAAAAATCTTCTGGTTGCTGTGCATGCTGAAAGCGAGAGTATAATGAACGAGAATATGAAACGTTTCAGAGACCATGATAATCCCAACCCTAAGATACACTCGGAGATAAGGAGCATGGAATGCGAGACAGAGGCTGTGAAGGAGCTTCTTGGCATCCAAAGGAAAACCGGCAACAGGCTGCACTTCTGCCATATTTCCACGGCGGAGGCTGCAGGAATTATAACCGAGGCTAAAGAGGGAAATAGCAATATAACCTTTGAGGTCTGCCCTCACCACCTCTTCCTTTCGGAGGCTGACTACAAGAGGCTGGGGAATTTTGCAAAAGTGAACCCTCCGCTGAGGACAAAAAAGGACTGCAGGACTTTGTGGAATTTTGTGAAAGGGGGCAGGGTTGATATAATAGCAACAGACCATGCCCCGCACACGCTTGAGGAGAAAAAAAGGGATTACTGGCATGCCCCGAGCGGCATTCCTTCGGTGGAAAATATGCTCCCTCTGCTTCTGAATGAATGCAGCAAGGGAGAAATCCCTCCTGAAAAAATAGCGCAACTGGTATGCGAAAATCCGGCAAAAATATTCGGGATGAAAAGCAAGGGACACATTAAAGATGGCTTTGATGCTGACCTTGTTGTTGTTGATATGCAGGCGGAGAGAACCATACAAAACGAAAAGCAATATACGAAATGCAGATGGTCCCCCTATGACGGCTGGAGGCTGAAAGGCTGGCCTGTAATGGCCATTGTTAACGGAAACATAGTGTTTGAAAGAGGGAAATTCAACGAAGCGGATAAAGGCTGCATGGTTTTCTGAGCTGTTTTTTAAATCCTGCGGGCAATAGCAGCCATAGTATGGCAAGTTTAACGGTAAAGCTGCTTGGGATGGAGCTTGGCAACCCCACAATACTTGCAAGCGGTATTCTCGGCTCGACAAAATCTTCGCTGATCCATGTTGCGAAAAACGGCGCAGGGGCGGTGGCAATAAAATCAATAACAAAAGAGCCGAGAGCAGGCTTTGACAACCCCGCAATCATAACCTTCGAGGCAGGCATGCTTAATGCCGTCGGCTATTCAAACCCCGGGGCAAAAGAGGCTGCGAAGGAGTTTGCTGACCTTTCTGATGTGCCTGTGCCTGTCATAGGGAGCCTCACAGGAACAACGACAGAGGATTTTGCGCATGTCACAAGGGAACTCAGGAACCTGTCTCTTATACACATCTCCGAGCCC
>CAYUWT010000028.1:0-9403 GCA_964448625.1 uncultured archaeon | reverse complement strand
GATCATGCCTAGTCTCGTGGGCTCGGAGATGTGTATAAGAGACAGCTCCTCAGCTATTATAAGCGTTCTCTCGAACTGCCCCGTGCCTTCTGAATTGATCCTGAAATACGCCTGCAGGGGCTTCTCAACATTAACGCCCGCGGGCACATAAACGAAGCTGCCTCCTGACCACACAGCGCTGTTGAGCGCTGAGAACTTGTTGTCCGCGATGGGGATTATGGTGCCTATATATTTTCTCACAATCTCCGGGTATTCCCTCACGCCGGTATCCAGATCGGAAAAAACCACGCCCTTCTCCTCAAGCTCCTTCTGCAGGTTGTGGTAGACCATTTCACTTTCATACTGAGCCCCTGCGCCGGCCAGGAATTTCCTTTCCGCCTCTGGTATTCCGAGCCTGTCGAAGGTGTTTTTGATTGTTTCAGGCACGTCTTCCCAGCTGCTTGACTGTTTGCCTGCGGGCTTCCTGTAATAAACAATCTCATCAAAATTAAGCCCTGTCAGGTCAGCTCCCCACATGGGCAGCTTCTTCTGCCCGAAAACCTTCAGCCCCTTCAGCCTGAAGTTCAGCATCCATTCGGGCTCGTTTTTTATCGCGGAGATTGCCCTTACAACCTTTTCGGTAAGGCCCTTCTCTGTCTCGAAAATGTATTTAATCTCATCGCTGAACCCATACCTGCTGTAATCCCGCTCAAACTTCATTTCGGCTGTTTTCATACCACACATTCCTTTTTGCCTAATTTATTATATCAATACCGCTCTTTTTCTCTTCCCTGAGCCAGTTGTATCCCTTTTCCTCGAGGTGGTCTGCAAGCTCCGGCCCTCCGGAAAGAGTGATTTTTCCGTCTATCAGTATGTGAACATAATGGGGCTTTATGTACTTCAGAATGCGGTTATAGTGCGTTATTATGAGCGCTCCTGTTTCCTTTTTTGCGGCCATCACCCTGTTCAGGCCGGCAGCAACCACCCTCACCGCATCTATGTCCAGCCCCGAGTCCGTTTCGTCCAGTATTGAAAGCTTGGGCTCGAGCATGGCAAGCTGTATCATCTCGCACCTCTTTTTCTCCCCTCCGGAGAACCCGTCATTCAGGTAGCGGTTAGCAAGTTCCGGGTTGAACTCAAGCATCTTCATCTTCTCATTAAGGATCTTCCTGAACTGCATGAGAGGCATTATGTTGGGTTTTTTGGGCCCTTCCTGTGCAGAGCCGTTGCTCGGCTGCTGGTATTTGACAGCGCTCACAGCAGTCCTGAGGAAGTTTGAGACTGTCACTCCAGGAACTGCTGAAGGATACTGGAACGCAAGGAACAATCCTTTCCTCGCCCTCTCATCCGGGGAAAGCCCAAGTATGCTCTCGCCTTCGAAAAGTATGTCCCCCTTATGCACAGTATAGGCAGGGTGGCCCATGATTATGTTGCCTAGCGTTGACTTCCCGCTCCCGTTGGGGCCCATGAGGGCATGAAGCTCTCCCCTGTTTATAGCAAGGCTGATACCCCTGAGTATTTCCCTTCCCTCTATCCCCGCATGCAGGTTTTTAATCTCCAGAACTGCCATATTAACCGCTCCACAGAAACATTGCATCAAGCTTTTTTAAAGCCTACAGCACGCTTTTCGGCTCCTGTTGAAATATAGGGGAAGGCGGTTTAAATAGTTTTAATAGTTTTTAAAAGTTCTAAAAGTTGGGGTTTGCATGGTTAGCCGCAGCATTTCAGCCTCATACCCCTCCCTGAGCCTTCTGTGCTCAACCCTGGAGTATTCCTTTTGATGCAACGGAAGCAGGCTTCCGCGCTCATTGAGCCACGTCAGAAAGCTGGATTCGTGGTCAGAAAATACACCCTTTTCCCTGCCTATCCCCTCCTCTTCAATGTTACTTCTGCTCTTCAGTCTTTTGAGCATTTCGCGCATCTGCTCCAAATCGGAGCTTAACCACTGATAAAGAGCTGCTGCATCGCTCCTTTGTGTCTCATTCCCTATGTAGCTCATGCGCACCATTGAAGGCTTGATTTTTATAAAGATATGCTTTCTTATGGAGAAGCTGTAACTGCCTTTGGCAGCAGATCATAGAATACGTCCTCATTTTCCGGCGAAATGTCCGCTGTTTTATAGTCCTTGAGCTTCTGTCTCAGGGCTTTGGTCTTTTCGAAGAGCGGCCGCTCCTTTTCCGGCAGAAGCCCTCCCCCCCGACTTAGCTCCTCCTTCCCTTCATTGTATTCTATGGCGTTGTTTTCCGCCAGATAGTCCTGCACCAGATTGGCCAGCACATAGCGCGGCGTGCCCCATCCCAGCATTCTCAGGGATGCCCCTCTGTGTCTGGCGCATTCTATTTCATGGGCGTGGAGATGGTGGAGAACTGCCAGCCAGTCGGCAGTAGTAAGGGTGTTGAAAGGCTCCTGCTGCGCTTCCGATCCGTGGGCAAGCTCATACAACTGCTTCGGCATGAAATAGGTTCTGTGCCCCCTTATATTCCCGCTATATAAGCCCATTTGCTGTCACCAAGCTATAATTGATGCTAAGTTTTTTAAACCTGCATTCAATGGTGTGGCTGTAGAAATGAGGAATTATGCAAAAGCTGCCATGATAACAGTAAAGATTTAAATATCACCTTTACCGCTTAGTATAATAGGTGGTAAAATGCTCAAATCGGTGAAGATAAGCAAGAAAAATTACGAGAGCCTTGCGAGGATGGCCGGGGAGCTGCAGAAACAGAGGGGTAGGCCTGTTTCCATAGATGAGGCAATCTCGTGGCTTCAAAACAAGGGAAAAGGGGATATTATGGGGTTCGCAGGCAGATGGCACGGCAGCAGGGAAGAGATGGATGCAATTTTCAGCAGGATATTTGTGGAAAGGAAAAAGTCAAGGCCAAGAGAATTGGGATTTTGATGGTGATACTTGATTCTGACATATTGGTCGGCTTTCTGAGAGGGGATGAGAAGGCAAAGGAAAAGATAGCGCAGCTGGCAGAAAAGGAGGCATTGTCCACAACTGCCATAAACTCCTTCGAGCTCTTCAAAGGGGCTTTCCTTTCAAGGAGGAGGGAAGAGAATCTGAAAGAAGTCGGCTCCATGCTGCAGAACCTGAATATACTCTCATTTGACTACAGAACTTCTCTTGTCTGCGCAAACAAATTCAAGGAGATTTCAGACAAGAGGAAGGAAATCTCCCTTGCAGACCTCATCATTGCATCGATAGCTATTTCAGAGGGGGAAAGGCTGATTACGAGGAATGAAAAGGATTTTGGCATAATTGATGGGCTCCGCATTGAAGTGTGGTAGAAGCTGCCTGCATTCGTTCTGTTTTTATAATTGACATTTTGAGGGAAAAGGCTTTGCCCTTTCAGCACCGCGTGTTTCCAGCCATCTAAACGCTACGGCCCGACAATTATGACCCTTCTGGTTATGTCTGTCTCCCCCGCATTGTCTGTGACCATGAGGCTTATTATGTGGAAGCCTGCCGAAAGCTTTACGGTTTTCTTTTTTCCGCTGGTCTCGAAAAAGCCGTCACTATCAAGGTCCCATACATATTTTAATATGGCCCCGTCAGGGTCATAGCTCCTCGCTCCGTCAAGCATAACCTTCTGGGTGCTTGACGGAGCTTGGGGCGAAAAAACGAAGTCTGCGACAGGAATGTCATTTGAAACTATTATAGCTTTTGTTTCAACTCCTGTAGCTCCAGCATCATCAGTTGCCAGAAGGCTGACAAGGTGCAGCCCTTCCCCGAAGGATTTTGTCGCGCTTGCGCCTTTCCTGTCAATAACCCTGTCATTGTCGAAATCCCACTCGTATTTTTTTATTTTGCCGTCGAAATCTATGCTCCTGAACGCGTTGAAAGAAACCGACTGGGAGGAAATAGCTGACTGCGGCGAGATTACGAAATCAGGGAGCGGCAATGACTGCGCAAGCTGCGCTGCCCCCAAGGCATCAGCCTTCCCATGCCCCTGCAAAAATATATCATCCCCAAGGTCGATGGCTGTGTTTTTTATTGCGTTTTTTATCTGGAGCGCGTTCCAATCAGGGTGCTTTTGCTTCAGAAGGGCTGCAATGCCGGATACGTGAGGGGCTGCAAAGCTCGTGCCGGATAATGCCACATGGCTGCCGTCAACGCACATGAATTCTACCGGAAATGAGGCGGCTGAGGATTTTGCAGCGCATATCTCCACGGCAGGGGCGACCACATCCGGCTTGATTATTATCTTGCTGCCGCCCCAGATTACAGGGCCCTGCGAGCTGAAATCTGCCACCGCATTTTGCTTGTCTATCGCGCCCGCAGTTATGGCGTTTCTCGAGGTCCCTGGGCTTTCTATTCCGAACGGGCCTAAGTTTCCAGCCGATATAACAGCAACAATGCCCATATCAACAAGGTCATCAATGGTTGCGGAAAGGATGTCATCCGGATCGCCAAACCCGCCAAAGCTTATGCTTATTATATCCGCGAAATCGCTCCTGTCTTCAAAAGGTATGCCGTTGTTGTTCAGGTCGGCTGCCATGTCAAGCCCCATGAATATGTCGCTGTCAAAACAGAAACCGAAGTCATCGCACACCTGAATGGCGTATATCTCAGCATCAGGGGCAACCCCTTTGAAAAGGCTTCCGTTGCCTGCTGCTATGCTTGCCACATGGGTCCCATGGCCGCTCTCATCAAAGGGGTCTTTATCGCTGTTTGCAAAGTCAAAGCCTCCCTTTATTTTTGTGCAGTTAGCCCAGTTAAATCTGGTGAAGGCGGTGCCGTTTATCACCTGATCCATATAAAACCCGTAATCGGTGACTGAGGAGTCCGATATGAGGGTCACAAGCAGTGTATCGCCGCTCGCAGAAGGCGTCCAGAAATCTGTCATTTTGCCGGTGTAGCTTGCAACGAGCGCGCCTGCCGGATCCCTGACTTCGACAATATCGAAAGAGTGCTCAGTGCTCAGGCTGGCGAAGTGCAGTGCAATGCTGGCGAACCCTGGAAGAGAAACGTTATAGGTTGCGTTGAAATCATTGGGATACGGGTGCGGGGATTCGAGAATGAATGGCTGCACATTGCCATTCAGAATGTGCTCCTTTGGAGAGCATGGGCTCAGGTCCGGGTGTGAATAATCAACACCCGTATCAAGAAATGCTATCTTTACGCCCTTTCCTGTAAGATTTCTGCCTCCAGCATCTACAAGCCTCCATGCCTTGTCTGCCCTTATCTGGGGGACCGAATCCAGCAGAGATATTTTCCTCGCATAGTTGGGGTAAACGCCCCTGACTCCCGGGAGGGATTCCAGCCTCCCCGCTTCTTCCTGGGAAATGTCCAGTGCAATGCCCCTAACAACCTTAAATTCTGCAAGCACCTCCGGCCGCCTGCCTATTGAGTCCTGCAAAGAAGCTATCATGGAAGAATGCACAAGTTCTATGCCACCGGCCGTGGATGCATATCCGGGACTTTCCTCCTCTTCTCCGAATATGACTATGTATCCCTTTTGCTCAGGGAGCTGCTCCTTTATTTTCTCGACCTTCTGCTGATGAATCTCGGCCTCAGAAGGCTGCGCGTTTGTGAAGGCTGGAAGGTACTGCAATGAGGCTGCAAGAGCCAAAAGCAATGCAACTGCCAGCAGCTTTAACCTGCTAAAGTCTTGCACCATGTGTCCCCATTTAGCCAAAATATCCATATTCATCAAATGGATAAAGCGAGAGATATAAAACGATGTACTGCAATCAAACTACGCTGATTGTTAAGTGCGCCCTTCAGTCTTTATGCCTTCCCGGACTCAACTTCGCAACCATTGATATGCGGGCTGACAGTTCTTGGATACTCGCTCCTTTCAATATTCCCCAGCACTTCATCAACAAGCCTCTGGTCCCTGCAGAGCAGTATGACCTTTGAGTGCTCGAACTCATCCGTGTAAATGTAGCCTGCTGCACCAGCTATCTGCCTGGCCCACAGCATCATCTCCTCCCATCCCGGGCTCGCTTCCATGGGAAGCCGCTGCTGGCTGTCCCCCACATGGCTGTAGGCTTTTACCTCTATGTACTCCGGCATCTCCAGCTTTATGAGCTCCGCATACTTTTCAGGGGAGTGCATGTTACAGCCTTTCACGCTGGTTATCCTCACGACCTTCCTGCAGGTAAAGCTCCTTGCTATCCGCAGGCTCTCAACCTGCCTCTCCCACGCGTTGGGTATCACCGGCCTTTCGAGCTTGGTAAAAGTCTCTTTATCAGGGGCGCACAGGCTGATGTAGAGGTTTGTGGGCTCTGCATTGCTTTCAAGGAGTTTTTTGAGGCCCTCGGGGTAGGTCCCTTTTGTTACAAGATAGGAGCTGGCCCCTCTCTGCCTGAGGAGCCTGATAAATTCCGGTAACTTGGGGTAAAGTATGCTTTCCCCCACGAGGCTTATTGCGAAATTGCTTGGCTCGAAGGATTCCTGATAGCGCTCTTTAATTGTTCTCGGGTTTCCTCCGAAACCGCTCAGCAGCTTTTCCTGGGCTTCCACCAGGCCGTTGATTATCGTTTCAGGGTCATCTATAGGGTCGCCTTCCATGCCCCCGCCCATGAATGCGCGGAACGAGCGCCAGCAGTAAGCGCACCTTGTCATGCAGAACAGGCTCACAGTGCACTGGACACACTGGTGGCTTTTCATCCCGTACCACTTCTGCTTGTAGCAGTGGCCTGCGCCCACCAGAGCCTTTTTTGTGTATTCGCAAATCTTGTTTGCAGAGTGCTTGTGTTCCCCAACAAAGCGGTAGCCGGATTTCTCAAGGTCTGCAAGCATCTGCTCCTTCTGCGTCGGGGGCTTTGGCGGTACCAGCATTTTGAAGTGCTGCTGGGTCTTATGGGGCTCCTCATTGACCTGAAGCCCTTCCTCGCAGAATGCCCCGCTTTCTTCCTTATTGTTCAGGACAACAAGCTGTTGCATATCATATAATGGAGGAGAATTTCTTAAAAAGCCCTTCGTCTGAAAGCACTATCGGTTTTCCTTTCCTTTCCGCCTCGCTTATCCGTTTGTTAAGCGCTATGCTGAAGAGGAATTTTATATTAAATCTTTCCGCCAGCTTTTCAGCAGAGCCCTCCCCGAAAATATCCCCGCTCATGTTTTCTATAATCCCCAGAATAGGAACATTCAGCTTCTTTGCCATGTGCATGCTCCTTGCCGTATCGTTAATTGCCGCCTTCTGGGGAGTGCTGACAAAAACAAGCCCCTCAGGCCGGAAGAATTTCATTACGGTGAGAGGTATATCGCTTGTGCCGGGAGGGAGATCTATTATAATATAGTCCAGCTCAGGGAGCTCTGCTTTTGAAAGCAGCTCCACAAGCAGGTGGTGCTTCGCGGGCCCGCGGAATATCACAGGAGCCTCTTCATTTTCGAGAAGGAAGGCAACGGATAGAACATAAAAGCCGTATTTTTCGAAAGGGATTATTTTCCCTCCCTTGGTCTCAAACCTTTCCGAGATGCCCAGAAAGCTTCCGGCGTTTGGGCAGTCAACATCAGCATCCAGCAAACATACCTTGCGGCCTTTTTTCGCGAGAGCCGCAGCAAGGTTCACTGCAACCGTGGTCTTGCCCACGCCGCCTTTCCCGCTGTGCACACCTATTTTGTATTTTATTTTATCGAGGATTTCCTTTGCTTTCGCTTCCTTTTCCATTGTCTGCAGGTATTCAGGGGGTATGGTTTCGAGTTGCATCCTTTTTGTTGGAAATTAATGCTATAAAAGGGCAAGAAACTACCATCCCTGGTTTTTGCCGCCTTCAACAGCTATCCCGTTGGGCTCCCTGCCCACCCTGATTGTTTTTGTAACAGTATCCGTTTCCAGATCGATAACAGAAATGGTATCCTCCCATGTGTTGGTCACGAAGGCTGTTTTGCTGTCCTGAGAATATGCAATCCCGTGCGCTCCGGCCCCTACATGTATGTCCTTCACAAGTTTGAAAGGCTCTATGCTTATTTTGTGCACAACCCCGTGCCTCATATCCGGGACATACAGGTATTCGCCTCCCGGGTGAACAGGGGTTTGTATTGGCCCGGGGAACTCGCCTGTTTCAAAGGCAACCCTCCCTGCTGCTTTCTTCCGGAGATTGTCAATCTTGTAAACATCAAAGGAGCGGCCGCACGTAACGAAGGAATAGAGACCGTCTTCCTTGATTCCCATGGCAACAGGGGTTTCGCAGCTGCTGCCCCCTGAAGTTATGTTTATCCTCTCCTCCTTCCCTGTTTTGAGGTCCAGAATGCTTATGTCATCGGATTTCATGTTGGGGGAGTATATGTAATTATTGTCGCTGCTAAGCACAAAGCCGTGCGGAGCCTTTCCCACATTGAATATCCTTGTAATCCTGAAATCCTCAAGGCCTACCTTCACTATTGTGCTGCCTCCTTCGCGCGAAACAAAAACATATTTTCCGTCCTTTGAAGGCACTGCATGGGCTGCCATGTCTGCCATGGGAATGGAGCTCAGGAGCTTATGGGATTTTGCATCGAGTATCCTGAGGTAGGGTATGTGCCCCGCTTCATGCTCTTCCGATTCCTCCTCTTCGCCCTCATGGTTCGTAGCAAAGAAATATCTCCCTAGAGGGTCTGTGTTGACATTGTGCGGCATGCCTTCCAACATTACAGTCCTCACAACCTCAAGGGTTTCCTGGCTTATTACCGATATTGTCCCGTCGCCTTCGTTGGCTACATAAATGAACGGGCCTTCTGCATTTTTCTGCGGAGTTATGGGGAACAGTGCAATTGCCAAACCAAGAAGCGCCAGAACAACTATGAGAAAATAGACAACCATTCTATTTTGTTTCCCTTCAGCCCTGTTTACCCTCTTTGGCTTATTCCCCATTATGAGAAATAGAGTATAGGTAAAAGATAAATTACAGCTTTCCAAAAGGATAGCTGCTCAATACTTGCCTGTTTTCGCCTTTTTATGCCATCCTGCCACCACTTTTTATGGAAATCCCTGACAGAACCCCGCATGTGGCCACAAGCTTCCTGATGCACAACGGAAAAACCCTTCTTTTCAGGAGGAGCGGCAAGGTTGGAACTTACAAAGGCAAGTGGGCGGCGGTAAGCGGCTATATTGAGCGGTATGAGCAGCCCTATGAGACCGCGATAAAGGAGATTTTACAGGAAACAGGGATAATGGCGCGTGACATTAAGCTCATGAATCAGGGGGAGATTGAAGTGAGCGACCCTGAACTGCGGATTGAGTGGAAAATACACACCTTTTTGTTTGAAACGAAAACCGATAAGATAAAGCCCAACTGGGAAAGCGCTGAATTCAGATGGGTTGAGCCGAAAAAGATTGAAAAAATGGATACGGTTCCGCAGTTGAAGGAGGCTTTGTTCGGGCTGCTTGGAAAAAGCGGTTTTGGCGGTTCGTGAGAAAATTCAGAATTTTAGGCCGCCTTTTAGATTCTGCACGCTCCCTTTCTTTCTGAGGCAGTATGCAATACTATTAATGAA
>CAYUWT010000027.1:0-9584 GCA_964448625.1 uncultured archaeon | reverse complement strand
ATATTTTATCCTATATTATCTTTTCCCCCGTTTCCTTGTTTGTTATGTGTATCACAACAGCAGGGCACCCTTCAGCGGCCATCTTCATTGTTTCCAGCTCGCTCTCATCTATCTCCAGCTCCCACTTGCCCTCGCTCACTTCGCTCCCCTTTATGAGGTCCGCCTTTCCATCCTTGTTCATTACCCAGTGCTGGGGGTCAACCGCTGCACATACCCCTGCCCCTATGCAGCCTTTCCTGTCATATTCGATAAGGAATTTTGCCATAATTATCTAAACAGTGGCCGGCTTATTTAAAGGCATTAAACTGTATGTTCGGGTAGTCTTAGTGGCATGCAGCAGCTACCGGCTTTGCAATGCCGCTCTTGCCGGCCCCTGCAAGCATCTCTATTGCCACATCCGGCGCATGCTCCTCTCCCTCGAATGCCTCTTCACCCCAGTCGGGCAGAAGGTTGGGCTTCTCCTTGCTCCTCCTGAACTGATCGCAATAGGCCTTTATCTCCCTCATCCGTTCAGGGGAAAGTTTCCTGTGGTAGTAGCCTTCAGTCAGCTTTTTGCCCGTCTTTCTCTCCCACTCCTCCGCGGGTATGGAGAACTTGCGCTGTATCCTGTCGCGGTAAAGCTCGGGTATAACATTGAACGTGCAAAACGGTATTACCCTGCCATCAGGGGTCGCATAATGTATGTCGCACTTGTGTATCCTGTCAATATCCCAGTTGTACGGGTCCTGGAAGTGCATCATCCCTATGAACAGGCTGTTCTTGTGGAAGTCAACGAGGCCGTGGTAGTTGGTGCCTGTTACGGCCCCGGTAAGCATCCTCACAAAGTTCAGGTTCTTCGGCTTCTTTTTGTTGTCCACGAACCTTCTTATCCCCAGCGCCAGCTTGGCAACGGCTTTGGCCTTGGCCACCTTCCTGAACCTTGAGGTCTTTATATCCTGCGTAAGCTCTGCTATGTAATCAAAGAAGCCCCCGATGTCAAAAAACTGCGGGAGGGGGACTATTCTGTTCCTCTCCGCGTCCTTGAAAATATAGGTTGCCATGCCGCATGCGAAATGGATGCTCAGCCGATACTTTGGCTCATCCTTTATGGCCTCCACGAAATCCGAAATCTGCTTTGCGCACGGTACCGGGAAGAAATCATCCCTGTTTATCTGTCCATCGGTCTGCTCCTCTATCCTCTTTATGGCCCCCGGTATGGTTATCCTCTGGCGCCTTCTCAGCTTCTCTGGCATCCTTCCCACAAGGCTTACAGGCTGGAAGTTTACGCTCCTCACAATATCGTTGTTTGCGAAGCCAAACCTGATTATGTCTCCAAGCTCGTGGTCGTTAATGCCTCCAATCACCGTGGGAACCAGAACAACCCCAAGATCCGCTTTTCTGCAGTTTTCCAGCGCATCCAAAGCCTCCCAGTAGTTCTTCGGGTTTGTCTGCGGGGCCATGCCGTCAAAGCTCATATAAAGGTTTGAGACACCAGCTTCCCTTATCCTCTTCGCAAGCGTGGGGTCCCGGGCGAGATTAATCCCGTTTGTGTTCAGCTGCACGTGGTCGTAACCTATCTCCTTCGCATCCCTTATTATCTCAATCAGGTCTTCTCTCAGTGTGGGTTCCCCGCCTGTCAATTGCACAGCGTTAGCTCCTACCGGCTTGACATCCCTCATCCTCCTCAGCATAAAACGGATCTGCTCCCTGGTTGGCTCATATACAGGCTCGCCTTCCTTCGCATAGAAGAAGCAGTACCAGCAGGTCAAATCACACCTGTTCGTAAGGACAATGTTACCCAGGCCTGTGTGGCTCTCATGCTCCACGCACAAGCCGCAATCTGTGGGGCAGTCTATATCGAACTGGCTCTTGTCTATATGGGGGTTGAGTATCTTTATCCCCGGGTCCTGGAACTTTTCCGCCTTCTGGAACATCTCCCAGTCGCCCCAGTAGAGCTCTTTGGTAATCCCGTGCTCCCCGCACTTCTTGATTATCCATACTTTGTTGTTCCTCATGTATGTTATGGCATCGACCTTTATGCGGTCCCATTTCTCCTCCTCCACGCACCCCGGGCAGAGGCTCTGGTGGAACTTGAGCATCTTTGCGCCCTCAGGCAGTATCTCCAATAGCCTTTGTTTCCTCTCCTCCGTATAGTTCTTCACATAAGGAGAAACCGGAACGTTTTTGTAATCAACCGCTTCCCTCAATATTGCCTGCGGATATGCATTAGCCATTCACAACACCAACTTTTAATAGTTTTTAAAACTATCAAATTATTGAATTATTGCATTCGCTCCTTTATAAGCTTTGTTTTTGGACAGTGGACTGTCTGGAAAACAGAGTATTCTGCAAAGCCTATATTCAGTTACGGAAATCCACTTTAATCCTGCAGGCATCACTTAAACATGGCCATCTTCCCAAAAGATGAAGAAATACCTCCCCTTTGCTTTGAATGCAACGAGTTTATGGAGAGGCAGGAAGCATTCACTGACATCTTTGCTTATAGTTGCCCCAAATGTGACAAGAAACATCAAGAATTTCTTAGGAAAATGAAGCCGGCTATAGAAAAATACAGGAAAAATCACCCACAGAGGAAGATGATGGAAATCAGAAAAGGAAAGATTGCGTATCATATCGATTTGAGGATATTTCCGGTTGATTTATGACGACTTATAACCCAAATCTTGACGTTAAAATTCTTGAAGCGATTACCTATTATTGACCCATGGAACCGTAAACACGATTTCAAATTAAAGAAAGGTGTCAAATTTCGAAACGAACCTGGTGTTTATTGGCTTTCATCAGAAGAGTATGCCGCCGCTAAGTTTAAATCCCCTGTTTATTATATAGGAAAGACTGACAAAGGTTTGCATTGGAGATTAAAGGGAAAGATGCATTCTGATTTCAAAAATCCCAAATACTCAAAAACAGATAAGTGGCCAAAAAGCTTAACATTCTATAAACAATATAGAACAAAAGTCTACTATCTGTCAAAAAAGAAATTCGGGATGCCGTTTGTCGACCTTGAATTGGTAATGCTGGCGGCATTTAACTTTAAAAATAAAGACCTTCCTGAAGGCAATAACAGGCGTAGGGAAGACGCTGAAAAACTTTGTAAAAATATTTTATATGCTGACGACCTCAAACTGATAGGAGAAAATTTTTTCTGAGGTAAGTTTTGCAAGCTTTGGCTGCGTTCACCCATACCTATATATCCCGTCCACTTCCGTTCACATAAGGCTATTTATCCCGTACATGGTTTGGTTTCCTCAGCTCGGGGCATGAAGGCGGAGAGCGCCTGAAGCAACTTCCCGCACATCGATGTGCGGGTAATCTCCCTAGCTTGAAGGAAAAAGGAGGTGAAAACGTGAAAGCCATTGCAGAGCTCAGCCATTTGCTGACAGTTGCCATCGCTGCAGCGCTTGTTGCAGGGGCCATAGGGACGAATGCGCAGGCCAACGGGCTCCTCGGCCTCGGAATTCAGGGCAGCACAGCCCCCGAAAGCGAGGCAGAAGCCAATGCTGTTGGCGGAGTGAACTCGGATACAGCGGAGATTTCTGCAGAAACAGAAGCAGAGATTGAAACCTCCGCAGAAACAGAAGCGGAAACAGACACAGTAGAGACAGAGACAGAAAGCGATATGAAAGCGGACAGCCCTCTAGGGCTTGCGCTGGGGAAGCAATTAAGGGGCCGTGCTGCTGCCAGCGCAGCATTATCCCATGAATTCAGCAGCAACCAGAGCATGGAAAAGATAGAGGAGCTCAGGCAGAATGTCCCTGAGACCTACAGCGAGACAGAGGCCAAGATAAGCGGGAAGGGAAAATTCCTCATGTGGACCCGCGACCTTGAGCACATAATGTGGGGCCGCTACGGGAACGGCTACTTCGTGGGACAAGACAATGAAGGCAAGAAGGCATGGGGCGTATATGGCAGCCATTATTTCGCCGGCTTCTATGACGGCCAGTTCTTTTATGGAAAGTATGGCTACGGCCACTGGAAAGCTGTGGGGCTTTTCGGGGAGGAAAGGGCTTCAGGGAGGTTCGTTCTGTACCATCCGCGGGCTGCAGCGACATCAATGGAGGCGTCAGGAGAGCTTTTCCTGGAGGCGGCAGTTAATTGAGGGGGCCATGCCCCCATTTCATTTTATAATATGCAGAAGGAGGGAAACGCTTAAAGAGATATGATACACCAAATTCAACATGGGTATGAAGCTGATTATGATGGCGATGGCAATAGTTCTTGCGGCAGGAGCAGCACAGGCTCTGGAGATAGAGAATGAGGTCATACTGCTTGAAAACGGCAATGCTATAGTGATTATGAAAATCGAGGGTAACGGGACCGCAGCCATACCTCTGCAGGAGGATGTGCAGGACGTCAGGGTAAAGGGGGCTTTGTATATAATGGAGAACAACACACTCGAACTCTCGGTTGGTTCAGCGGAAAGCGCAGCCCTGCTGTACACAACCTCCATGTTCACTGCAAAGGAAGGCGATAGCTGGAGGTTCAGCATGGAGGCTCCTGAGAATACAATCTCCACCTCCATAGCACTCCCCAATAACACAGTCCTGTTAAGCACAACCCCTCCCGCTCTTATAAACTCAACAGATTTCCTTATGCTCAGCTGGGGAGCGGCTAACAATATCAAGGCCTCATACACATTCAAAAAGCCATCTCCTACAGAGCCGCGTGTAACTCCTCCTGCAGAAAACCGCCCAGAAACTCCTCCTGTTGAAGAAGAAAAGAGAGATGAAAGCGCTCCTGACTATGGAATGGTGATTTTCCTTACGTTTGCAGTAGCCGCTATCGCTTCGGGGATTTACATTTTCCAGAAAAAGAAAGTGAGCAAAATAACGATGGAGGCTGGCGTTAAAAGCAGAGAAAATATAATGAAAACCCTTTCGGAGAACCAGAGGAAGGTCGCGGAAGCGCTGCTGGCAAACAGCGGCCAGCTGAGGAGGAGCCTGCTGGAAAGGCAGACAGGGCTGGGCAAGTCAAGCCTTGCCCTTGTTTTGCGGGACCTTGAAAAGAAAAACATAATAGTTGTTGACCGCACATTCAATGCGCACATTGTAAAATTCACGGAGTGGTTCAATGAGCTTTGAGAAACCGGATAAAGCATGGAAGCTGCTGGCGGTTCTTTCAGCGGCAGCTCTTCTGCTATTGCCCCTCTCATTCGCGGAAATGCAAAAAGGCAGGCCAGTCTATCTCGAAGGCAGGGCAATATCTGTCGCGCAGCCCATCGCAATTTCGGCAGCAGCAAACGGGACTCAGCCAGCATACTACCCCGCGGGCACGCTGCTAACAAGGAATGCAACAAAGACTGAGAGGGAGCTCACGTTCAACGAGAAGGTGAAGCTTTACAGGGATGTCATAGGCACAGGCTCTGAGAGGCAATTCGACCTGAGGAAGGTGGAGAGGCTGGCTGAGCTGAGGAAGGCTGACAGGGAGAGGTTTGAGCTGGTGGCAGCGGCTGTGAAGAAGGCCGAGCAGAAAGACAGGGCAGAGCTTGTCGAAGAGCTCGCGCTCATGGACAGATCGTTTGTGGCAAAATTAGCAACGGCTAAAGGCACTTTCTTTGCCGGGCAGGTCAAGGAATACCTGGAGGCTGTGAAGGAAAAGAGGAAGGCGGGAAGGGTTTTAGCCGGGGAAAGGGATAGGATAAGGGAAGTGTTCCTCGGCACTATTACACAGGAGGAGTTTATAGAGAGGATATGGGAAAGGATTTGAAATCCGTGCAGATTCATTTAATTAGCAGGGAGTTATAATTTCATAATGGACAGGCTGCTTTTCGGGACCGCAGGCATACCCATAAAAGCGATCCCCCGCACTACTATAAACGGGATTAAGGAACTCCCGGGTCTTGGTCTGGAGGCGATGGAGCTGGAGTTCGTGCACAGTGTTAATATAGCGGAGCGCAACACGCCTGAGGTGAAAGAAACGGCCGGAAAGAATAAAATAACGCTCACATGCCACGGCCAGTACTACATGAACCTCAATTCAGCGGAGAGCAGGAAGGTTGAGGCCACTATAAACCGCATACTGAGCGCAGCGCGCATAGCATGGAAATGCGGCGCATGGTCCCTCTGTTTCCATGCCGCTTACTACATGGGGGACAGGCCGCAGGTCGTGTATTCGAGGGTTGTGGAGCGCCTCAAAAAAGTAACGGAGACTTTGCATGCTGAAGGGAATGGCATATGGATAAGGCCGGAGATAACAGGGAAGGACACGCAGTTCGGAACCCTTGAGGAGTTGCTGAGGCTCAGTACGGATATAGAGGGAGTAATGCCTTGCATAGACTTCTCCCATTTCCACGCAAGAACAAATGGGAAGTATAATACGTACAGGGAATTCTCTTCAATACTGGAAAGCATTGAAAAATCCCTGGGCAAAGAAGGGCTGAAAAAAATGCACATACACGTTTCAGGGATAGAATACGGGCCGAAGGGGGAGAAGAAGCACCTCGTGCTTGCGGAATCCGACTTCAACTACAGGGAGCTTGCCAGGGCATGGAGGGATTTCGGCATAGCAGGGGTTGTCATATGCGAGAGCCCCAACCTTGAGGATGATGCGATTCTGCTGAAGAAGGCGTACAAAGGGAAATAACGAACTCCAGACTATCTTTTTATAAATCCCGCATTTACATTTTTAGTCATGGCAGCATCTGTTTATCAGGTGAACTCAGGGGTTGACATACCGCGGAAGCCAATGCCGCAGCTGTTCTTTAGCACAGACGGCCCTGTTCTAAGCCTGCCCTATGATCAGCATGCGTATTTGGAAAAGGCTGTCTATCTCCTGCCTTACGAAATGTATGTCTCCTTGGCCGGAAAGGGGGTGAGAGTGGCTGACCCCAAAAAGCATAAAGGTTTCATAAGGAGAGAGGGCGATTTGGTGAGACCGGCTGATTTGGGGGAGCATATAACCACTGTAGGGCTGGAATATGGCATGCTGCACAATGGCGCTGTTTTGCGCGTTGGAAATGCAGCAATGGAAATAACAGGCAAAACCACGCCTCCCGGGGCAGCCTATGAGGTCTTTGGCAGCAGACTGGAGAGGTCTTTGTACGGCGGAAAACAGGAATGGTGGGGTCTTTTTGCTAAGGTTATAGAAGAGGGCATTATCAGGCCTGCCGACCAAATACTTACCCTGGAATATCTTAATGTGTAAGAGTTGTTTATTAACCCGCTGGCAAAATAATATTCGAAATACATGAAGGTAAATATACTCCACGCAAAACCGGAGAAGCTGAAGAGCGGGTTGCTCTGCATGCTTTTGAGCGAGGAGGAGGCCAAAAAGCCCTCAGAGCCTTATTCTGCATGGATCAAAAAGCTGGTTACAGGAAAGGAGTTCTCAGGGAAATTCGGTGAAACCGCTCTCGTCCACCTTGAGGGGGGCGTAAAAAGGCTGTTTGCTGTCGGGCTGGGGAAAGGCAAGGAAGTTAACAGCGAAACGTTCCGCCGCGCAATGTCATTCTGCATATCTCCCGCAAGAGAGCTCTCCCTCGAATCTTTTGATGTACTTGCCAGAAAGCCCTATGAGGAGTTTTGCAGGGCTGCATGCGAAGGGCTTGTTATTGGCTCTTTCAGCTTCGACAAATACAAGCCGGAACTGCAGGAAAAGAACAGGAAGTTAAAACAGGCAAACATCATAGTGGACAAGGCTGCTGAAAAGCTCCGGAAATCCGTCGAGGCGGCATATGTTGTGTGCAGCAATGCGAATTTTGTCAGGGAAATACTGTTTGACAATGCAGATGTGATGAACCCTTCCGAAGTCTCAAGGGTTGTGCTTGAGCACTCAAAGAGGCTGGGGATCAAAGCAAGCGTTATAGAAGGCGGGAGGCTGAAGTCCCTCGGCCTCAACGGGATTTACCAGGTGGGGAAGGGCTCCCAGTACCCCCCGAGGCTGATAATTCTTGAATACCGTGGAAACCCGAAATCGAAAGAGGTGTGCGGGCTTGTCGGAAAAGGCATAACATTTGATTCGGGAGGCCTGAACCTCAAGCCCACGGGCTACATGGAGACGATGAGGTATGACAAGTCCGGAGCGCTGGCAGTTTTCGGCGCTGTTAAAACAGCCGCAGAGCTCAGGCTGAAGCTGAATATAACGGCTGCACTCCCGATTGCGGAGAACATAATAGACAGCAAGGCCTACAAGCCCGGGGATGTGATAAAGACATACTCAGGCAAATATGTGCAGGTCTCCAACACGGACGCGGAGGGCAGGCTTATACTTGCGGATGCGCTTGCATACCTGGAGAAGAATTACAAGCCAAAATTCATAGTGGAGCTTTCCACGCTTACAGGAGCTGTCCTTGTGACATTCGGGGAGTTTGCGGCAGCGCTCATGGCGACCGATGACAGGCTTGCGGCCCGGCTTGGAATGGCGGGGAGCAAGACCTATGAGAGGGTGTGGAGGCTCCCGTTATTTGATGAATACAGGAAGGAGATAGAAGGGGATATAAGCGACATGACAAGCCTGGGTTACAAAGACGGGAGGTATGCGGGCTCCATAATCGGCGGGGCCTTCCTCCAGAATTTTGTTTCAGTCCCGTTCGCCCACCTCGATATAGCCGGAGCAGGCTGGTTCGAGAAGACACGCTATCATATACAGAAAGGGCCCACAGGCTTCGGCGTGAGGCTGCTGTTTGAGTTTCTTTCGGGGCTGGCAAGGGGATGATAAATAATCAGGGTTCAATAATTACCAAATCCGTTCTGTAAGCTTCTGCTTCGATATCCGAAACAGTAGGCGTAACACCAGCATCTTTAAAAAACTGGTCTATCCGCCTTTTTTCAAGGCTGAAGGATATACCGCTGCCCATATTAATTTTTGGCTGCTCATCCTGCAGTTGATTTGCACTTTTAGCGGTGTAGAGCTTTTCGAAACCGTCTTCAAAACTGCCATCGCCCACTTCTTTCAATCTGCTCATAATACTTTCTGTAACAATCGCATCATAGAGAAAACCGGCTTTGTGCTCTATAAAACAGAGTCCTGGTATATCTGCTGGCCTGTCGCCAAACGCATTGCCTATAACAATCATTTTAGATCTGACCTCATCTTTGGACAATTTCATCACGTCTGCAACCGGCTGATAATATTTGCCGCCTATTGTCACAACATGATTTTCTCTCACCAATATACCTTCAAAATAATCCCTTAGAGAGGTTCTTTTAAGGGCTTCATTCACATAAGCGGAAACAGCAGAAGAGACGATGAAATGAACATAACCTTCTCCTGAAAGCCTTTCCAGAGTCTCTTTGATTCCATAGCGCAAGCTGAGGGGGCGTATATAGTCAGGTGGCTGTCTATGGCTCATTTCGAAGTCTATCATGGTAAAATCGCCCAACGTTTCATCCAAATCCCAGCATGCGACGTATGCGTGTGTCATAATGAATTCAACAAGCTTAGCTTTTTAAACAAAGATGTAAGAGTATAACGGAGATAAGCATGCGCAAAAAAGAAAACGGAAACCTTGTCAGTAAAGGGAAGCAGCTCTATGAGACCAAGCTTAAGGTTTTGCTTGAGCCAAAGCACAGGGGCGAATTTGTGGCCATAGAGCCTGATTCCTGTCTCTTATACACATCTGACGCTGCCGACGATCTTACGCGTGT
>CAYUWT010000026.1:0-9777 GCA_964448625.1 uncultured archaeon | reverse complement strand
GAATAAACAATTATCCCCAGCAGGAAATACTTAGGGTCCCCTTCCCTCTCCCGCGGTATGGAATCAGCGATTACTATATAGAGCAGGACACCTATAAGGAGGCCGAGGAGCACATGGAATGTGGCAAGGGATATGCTGACAAGGTATCCTGCCAGTATCCCGGCCATGGTGGAAAAGGATAGCGCTATTCTCGCAAACACATTCTCTTTCACAGACCCGTGTATTTTGTTCAGCGAGAGGCTGCTCAGGGAGGTGTGGAGGAATACCGGTATGAAAAAAAGCAGCGCTGCCACGGCACTTACGTTTTCCAGTATATTCACCAGCAGTATTCCTATGAAGAAATGGTAGATGAAAAACGATAAAGAATGTATTTCCCTGAGCTCCCTTTTGAGTACCTCGGTATTTTTATATTCCCGCTCGTATACGAACTTTTCAGCCAGATGGAGGACTGAAAACCCTATTACTATGAAAACAAGGGAAAAGCGCGTAAGCGCTGTGTCTCCAAGGTGAATTGTCGGCAGAAGATCCAGGAAAAGGTAGACCAGAAAAATGCCTGCGGTGAAGGAAAGTATTTTCATCCTCCTTTTGCGGTGGGCCAGATGTATGCTATCGCTGAAGTAATGGACGAACGCAAGCGCAAGGCCCAGGAGGACGGCAAAGGCAAGCGCATTGTAAAAAACCATATGATTAATTAAATGCCCGGCAAATAAAATACTACAGCATTATTTACACCCTTCTTATCTTCCCCCTCAGCTCCCTCACATCCCCTGCCCCCACAAGAAACATAGCTGTCCTGAGATCCTCATTGAACCTCTCCAGCACCTTGATAACAGCTTCCTTGCTCTCAGTAGCAGCCTTCAACACAGGGAATGCAAAGCCTGCAAGCGTAGCCCCCATAGCTAAAGCCTTCGCCGCCTCCAGACCGTTTCTTATCCCTCCGGCAGCAATAAGGGGAACAGAAACGCTCTTTGCACATTCCTCAAGAACCATTGACGTCTGTATTCCGAACTCCTCAAAGGTTCCGCCGTTTTTCCCGGCCCTGTAATACTCAGCCTTTGGCCAGCTGGTTCCGCCGGCCCCGCTCACATCAATAGCATCTATGCCGGCCTTCTCCAGCCTACTCGCAACACTAGCCGTTATACCACAACCTACTTCCTTCACAAGCACTCGGTATTTAGCATGCCTCTTTATCTCCCCTATCTTTTTCAGAACCCCTTTCCAGTTCCTGTCCCCTTCAGGCATGGCTGCCTCCTGGACAGCGTTCAAATGTATAGCCAGACCATCCGCCCCTATCATTTCCACCACCTTCCCGATTGTTTCAACATCATACTGCGCTATCTGGGCCGCCCCCAGGTTCCCGAAAAGCATTATATCCGGTGCAACATGCCTGACCTGATATGTGTGGGCAAGCTCAGGGTGCTCAATAGCCGCTCTCTGCGAGCCCACACCCATGCCTATCCCCATCTTCTGCGCAGCAGCCGCAAGGTTCTCGTTTATTTTCTTCGCTATGCTGCACCCTCCGGTCATGGCGGTTATGAACAGCGGCGAGGAGAAGCGGTGCCCCAGGAACTCCGTGGAAATGTCTATCTCACCATAATCGACCTCAGGCAGTGCGTTGTATTCAAGCTCGAAGCGCTCAAAGCCCGTTGTCTTGCGGTACTGGACATCCTTGTTGAGGCATATGCTTATCTGCTGCAGCTTCCTTTTCTCAATCTCCCTTAGCATGTTGCCTTTGGCCATATCATTATTTTATCTGCCAGTATTTAACTCATTACCTACTCGAACATTAATGTTCGAGAAATTTCTGTTGCGCTGCAACGCTTGATGGTGTTCTTTTAAATACCCCTTCCAAAATACAATGCATAATCATGGGAATTTATATGAAGGCTGAAACAGTTTTGATTGGCGTGCTTGCTGCGCTTCTTTTGCTCCCGTTGCAGGCTTTTGCGGATTCCATAGACATCAGTGTAGTTCCCGAGACCTTAAGCGTTGAGGTCAACCGCTTCACATCCTTCCAGCTTTCCATAACAAACAGCATGGGACTTGAGGATAATTTTGTAATTTATGTTGACGGCCCTGTTCCTTACTGGAGGCAGCCCACAGCTCTCCTTCTGAAAATAAGGCACAATGAAACCGGGCTGACAGAGCTGCAGTTCCTGCCAACGAAGTGGGGGGAATACTACTATGAGGCTGTTGTCAGCTCCCTCGCATTCCCCAACATTTCCACCAGGAGAGGATTTACACTGATTGTCACGCCGCCTGAGGTCTCGATACTTGACATCAGGACGGTTGTTCAGGATGACCTCAGGCTGGTGCTTGACATGAAGGCAAGCCAGCCGGTGCTTATCAACATGACATTCCTCATAGAAAGCGCTGAAGGAACATTTTCAAGGGAGGTGCAGGCTCTGAAACGGGTTGAGGGAAGCGAGACGATAGAGGCCGCAATACCCCTCATAGATTTCTTTGCAGGCAGATACAAGGTCACAGCCCTTGCTGACAGCAGCAGGGCTGTTGATGAGTTCTACATAGAGCCCGTGCACAATGTTGAGCTCAAAAAAACAGTTTCAAACTACCTCCTGTATGACGAGGTTGCTATTGAGGCGACAAACAACGGCAATATCGTTGAGAAAGATTTTGTTATAAACGAAGACATGAACCCCGGCATATCAACAGGCTTCGTTACCAGGCCGCAGTCCTGCACGAGCGAGCCGGATATTACATGCTCCTTTGTGATAGGCGAGATAGAGCCCAGGCAGACAAAGAGGGTAGTATACAGATACCAGCACTGGCCGTCCTTTGCACAATTCCTTGCCGGCGGTTTTGTTGCTGCGGTTCTTGTTTTTGCAGGATACAGAAAACAGAGCAGGCCCACGATACGCAAGAGGCATATAAGGAAAAGCGCGGGCATGCACCACATAATACTCGAAGTCAGGAACCCTGCAAAACACCTGAAAAATGTCATAGTGAGGGATTTTGTCACCCCCCTGGCCCAGGTGGCATATGAGTTCGAGCACGCAAAGCCCGTTGTCAAGAGGTCTGAGGCAGGAGCGGAGCTTATATGGAAACTGGGAAGCCTCTCCCCCAAAGAGCACCGCTTCCTCTCCTATAAGATAAGGCCGCTTGTCACGGGAGACCTCAAGATGCCCCGCGCTTACGTGCGGTGGGGGGAGGCTGGCAGCACAAAGCGCTCCTATTCCTCACACCTGCTTCTGGAGTGAAAACCTATTTATTAGGAGAAACAAATAAACAACAGATGAAAACGATATTCATAACCGGCACTCCCAAATCGGAGAAGGAGAGCATACTGGACATAATGCTGCCCCGCTACTCGAAAATCCTGCCCAAGGGCGAGTACATAAAGCTGCGGGAGGGAAAGGCTGACCTGAAAAGAAAAAACAGGCACCTGATTGTTGTCGGTGACATAATAGAAAAGACCCCTGCCGGCTACAGAATTGTCAACAAAGAGCTGCTCACCAACCTCAGGCCGGATGTGACTGTTGTTCTGCATGCTGAAACGGACAACCAGGAAATCAATGAATGGCAGGATCTGATAAAGATCTACTGCCTTACAAATTTCCATGGCAGGCTGAAGGTCATAAGGGTCTCGGAAGGCAGTGTAAGGGATGCAATAAAGGAGCTTGCATACACGCTTAAGTCTGCGGTGTGATGCTATGGCCATTCTTCCCTTACCCGGCTACCAGGAGCTGCTGCTCTTCACAGCCCTTCTTGCCCTGCTGAACTCCTTTGCTTATCTCAAGCTTGCTGACCAGAAGGCTATAAAGGCCCTGAAGGAGGAGATAGCCAGCTACAGGGAGAAGATGAAGGCCGCGCAGAAATCAGGGAACAAGGACGAGATGGTCAAGTTCATGAAGGCGATGAACGAGAAGAGCATGAATCAGTTCAGGTTCATGTCCAAGCCTATGATAGCCTCAATGATAATATTCATTGTCCCGCTTGTGGCCTTTTTCCCGCAGGCTTACGCTGATACAATTGTGAAGCTGCCCTTCGCCCTCCCCGAGCTTTCAGGCTCCTTCCCATTCGACATCCATTTCCGCATGACAGCTGAATACAACTGGTTCTGGTGGTATCTCATTGTAATACTGCCCGGCTCCTACGTTTTCAGGAAGATGCTCGGGGTGCAGTAAATGAGAATTGTTAAAATGGAAGCAGCAGCCTCATATGACCGATATAGGGTATTATGTATACGACCTTTCCGTAAATTTGCGATTTTTGCACTGATTTTTCATAAGGCAGCTGACCTGGGTTGGCATCGCCCTGTAACTGGTATGTGCCGTCTTCATTCATTGCAACAATTCTATGGATAACAGGTATAGTCCCACGCGAATGCCCAAAAGCCACAATATCGCCAATAGTGTAATCATCCGCCCCTCTGAGAACCAGCAGGTCCCCCTTATAAAATGCAGGGTCCATAGAGCCGCTACCCATGACAGCGATTGGCAAGGGCGTATTAAGATACATGCTTAAAAGCAAAGGTATTGAAGAGTGAATAATAGACAAAGGAATGCTGACTATCAACAGCATTTTAGCCATCCTTCTGTCGCGACTCCTCAAAAGCAAATAACCTATTACCCCGCCCAAAACCGCAAAAAATACGGGAAGCAAATACCATAATCTGCTCGGTTTGTTTTGTGTTACCTCTTCCATATGCGCATTATATTATTTGTGAGAATAAAAATCCGGCTGGTGAGATTTGAACTCACGACCCCGCGGTCTCTGCATATCATCCCCTGCCACAAAGGCAGGAATCAAAAGACCGTTGAACTACCCGCATACAAGATTAATTTCATATGCGGGAAATTTAGCTGTATTTGAAATCTACAGCCGCGTGCTCTAACCGCTGAGCTACAGCCGGATATTATAAGTATTAGACCGTCTTTATTAAGACCATTAAGACCCCCTAAAACACTCTTAAACCCCGGGCTGTGTGATGTGCAGGACAAGCAGGAATGCCAGGTTTGAAACAATTATGAAGGCGGGCATGACAGCCCCTATGAGGAACTCGATGGGCAGCCCGAAGACTTCACCGGCGCCTGACGGCAGTGTGCTGCCAGCTATGAGCAGCGATGACAGGACAAAAAGCATGAGGAATGGTCCGGCTATGCTCAGGACAAGGTAAACATCTGTGAACACGGAAAGCGTTTTCTGATATTCATCCCGCCGGTTCCTGTAATCGAAAAGCAGCTTATCCGCCATCTCGGAAAGGTATTTGGACAGGTTGCCCCCCTTCTCCACCGTGCCAGATATGCCGCTGAGCACTTCTCTGAACTGCTTTGAAGGCGTGAGCTGGCCCAGATGCTCTATAGCCTTCGAGGAGCTCATACCCAGTTCCTTTACAGCCCTTACTATAATCTGCGCCTGCTTTGACATCGCCCTGTATTCCCTGAAGCCCGCGACCAGCTCGAACATATACTCAACGGAAACCCCTGCGCTTGCGATTGCCGACATCTGGGAAAGCGCAAAGGGTAGATCAAGCTCGATACTTTTTGCGATGCTTTTGGCCTTCTGCGAGGGGTAGTAGTACACGGAAAGAAAAACTGATGAAAAGGCAGCGGCTGGCATGAAAAATACGAAATAAACGAAGGATACCAAGTCAATAATATGCGCCGCGTACAGCCATACAGCCAGCGCAGCTGAAACCGCAAGCATCTGCAGGGAACTGAAAACCGCTATGGCAGCCCATTCATCGCTGGTCGCTTCTATCTGGGCCTCCCGGAGAAACCTCTTCTTTGCCGCAAAGGATTTGCTGAAAGGTGCTATCAGCTTCCCGCACACCCTCACCGAAACCCTCTTGTAATATGCAAGCATCAGTTAATAATTAACTGAGGGGGTAAAAGCCTTTTGCATTAACGCTTCTGGAAAAAGGGTTAGTTTTTTCCGCTAACGCTTTTTATTAAGCTCATTTGGAAAAAGGGTTATTTGCTCCTCACAATCCTTCTGTGCCTCGCGCATGAAGGGCATGCGTATGATTTTCTCCACCCGAAGGAGAGCATCTGCTCTTTTCCCAGCATGTTCCTCAGCAGCGGGTCGTTTATCCTGAACCCCCTTGTCACGGAGAATGTCTTGTAGCGCGGGACAATCCTCCCGCAGAAGCTGCAGTTGATTGCAGTCTCTTTGCCCCGCTTCTTCGTGTGGTGCCAGCCCCTTTTGTAGCCTTTCCTTACGCCCATATAGCCACTTTATGCCAGCAGGATATATAAATGCAGTATGCCGGTTTGCTATTTGATAAACGCTTCCTGCTCGGAGTAGACGGTTATTCCCTTGTCCGTTATGTCATATGGATGCAGCTTCTGGGAATGGCTGCTTCCTCTCAGCTTCCATACCTGCAGGGCCCTCTGGAAGCTGGATTGCAGCCTCTCATAATAAAGCATGATGACGCTGTCCGCCACGAACTCCTCCACCCCGTTCCTCGACAGGCCGTTGGTCCCGTATATCACTTCAGAGGTGAGGAAGGAAGTGCAGTTGAGGCTGCGGAGTATCAGGGACAGGTTGAAGATCATGCGCCTCAGCTCAGTCACGTCGCGCACATACAGCCCCAGCGCTGAAATAGAATCTATGGCAAGCCTTTTCGCATTCACCTCCTTTATAGTGGATTCCAGCACGTTGAACACATCCTCCACGTTGTACGGGTCATAGTGGATGAAAGAGAACTTCCCCTGCTTTTCAAGCCTGTCGAAGTCCCAGCCGAAGCTGCGGCTGTTTTCCTTGAGCATGTCCTCCGGCTCCTCGAAGGAAAGATATACCCCATTCTCATTGTACTTGGTTGCCCCTGTATAAATGAACTGGCTGCACATGATTGTTTTGCCCACTCCGCTTGTGCCTGAGATCAGAACAACCTGGTTGCGCGGTATGCCGCCGTTGAGGATATTTTCAAGGCCCGGTATTCCTGTCATTACCCGGCTCTTTTCTGCACCCTTCATATTATATAAATTATTCATTGTGTGAAAATATAAAGGCCGGATAACGCTTGCAAAGATTATTAAAACTGTTGGCCAGTGATAATACAGGGTGGTACCATTTAACGACCTGGAGCGCAAGAGGCTTGAAGACTTCATAAAGATGCTCGAAAGCATACGGGCCAGGCATACGGAGCTTGTCAGCTTCTACATACCAGCAGGTTATGACCTTAACAAGGCCGCTACCCAGATATTCCAGGAAAAGTCAACCTCCCAGAACATAAAGAGCAAAGCTGTCAGGAAAAATGTCACAGCTGCGCTGGAGAAGATAGTCGCCCACCTGAGGAATTACCGCCAGACTCCGCCTGCAGGGCTTGTGATATTCTGCGGAAATGTTTCGGAGAAGGATGGGCAGACAGATATACAGCTGTTCCATGTTATCCCTCCGGAGCCGGTCAACGTCAAACTCTACCAGTGCGACCAGTCCTTTGTCATGGATCCGCTGAAAGAGCTTGTCAGGGAGAGGGAGGTTTACGGGCTGATTGTTGTTGACAAGTCAGAAGGCAACATAGGGCTGATAACAGGAAAGACCATACGGAAAGTCAGTTCAACCAGCTCCATTGTCCCGGGGAAAACGCGAAAGGGAGGACAATGCTTGGCTCCAGACACAATAGTACAACTGTCAAACGGCCTTCTGAAGGAAATTGAAGCCATACACAATCCTCTCAAAGTGAAATCGATGCATATTGGGGATCTTTCTTTATGCGATTCGGATATAACGGACAAATGGCATGTTAAAAAGGGAAATGTATACAGGATAGTTACCAAAAACCCCCGCCTTCAAATAGAAGTTTCAGCGGATCATATATTTTTCGTTGCCGGGGAAGAAGGCATTGAGGAGAAAAGTGCAGAAGATATGATAAAGGGAGACTGCCTGATAATGCCGGAAAAAATTCCCGTGAGAGGGGAAATTATTAAACTCGATTCAGCATTATACTCAGATTCTGTGATTGTGAGCAAAGAAGGGCAGAAAATCCTTTCCATTGAAAGAAGGGGCAAGGGTCTGAGCCAGAAAATTCTTGCAAAACGGCTGAATGTCACACAGACTGCTGTTTCTGTGATAGAGCTTGGAAAGAGAAACGTTAACCGCCATCTTCTGGAAAAAATCTGCAGCGATGTAGGGCTGGAATTTCACCCGTTTTTAAGAAAATATACAGTCCCATCCCAGAAGGTGAGGCTTCCAAACACGCTAGATGAGAATCTTGCCCAATTTATCGGGTATCTTGCTGGCGACGGCACAATAGAAAGAAACAGGATTTCATTTTTTGAACAGAGGAGGGAGGTCGCTATGGCTTATAAAAGGAGATTCGAGGATTATTTTGACCTCAAAATACACCACAGATACAGGATAGCCAAGAATTACCATGAGCTGAGATTTTGTGCCAAGCCCCTTGTGCAGCTTATTCTTGGGGAATTCCCCGAAATGCAGAAGGTAAAAATAAGGCTCATACCCGAGAAAATACTCCGGGCGGATGACAGAATAGCGGCCGCTTTCCTTCGGGGGCTCTTTGACGCTGAAGGTTATTCTTCTAAAAACCAAAAGGTTGGCCTGGGAATGAATAACAGACAGTTGATTTTGCAGCTGCAGATGCTCCTGTTAAGGTTTGGGATAATACCCTCCCTCTCGGAATACGACAATAAAAGGAATATTTACAGCAGAAACCACCGGTTCACCCTTGAGATATCAGAAAAAAAATCATTGGAATTATTCGAGAGATTCATAGGATTCACCTCTGCAGACAAATCCGAAAGGTTGAGGAATATAATAAAAAACAAAAGCAAAAAAAGCAGTGTCAGGCAAATAATAATCCCTGGCAGAACTATAAGGGAAAAAATTGAAAATGCAGGATACAATCTGCAGCTTTTCCCAAAGGTAAGCAATTTCTTCAGAAGTGAAAGAATGATGGGCAAGCAAGTGTTCATGGATTCTATCTTGGCCAATATAAAAGATGAAAGGCTTTATAACGACCTGAAAAAAATTCATGATATCCCATTCCTCCCCGTAAAGGTAGCCAGCATTGATATTATCGATTCACCGACTGAGATGATAGATATATCGGTCAGAAACCAGAATTTCATAGCAAACGGCGTTCTAGTCCACAATTCCGCGCAGCGCTTCGAGAGGGTGAGAGAAGGCTTGTTAAATGACCACCTGAAGAAGGTTGCGGATATGGCCAAGGCGGCTTTCAGGGAGCTGCCGGATTTGAGAGGGATTATTATAGGCGGCCCCGGCCCCATCAAGGAGAAGTTCGCGCGCGAAGGCTACCTGCCCACAGACCTCCAGAACAAGGTCATAGGGATCGTGGACATTTCCTATACCGGGGATCAGGGCCTGCAGGAAACAATGGTGAGGGGAGAGGGTTTCATCCAGCAGGCGGCGATAGTCAAGGAGAAGAAGATACTGGACCGCTATTTCGAGGAGCTGGCGAAGGACACAGGATTGGCGGTTTATGGCGTGAACGAGGTCGTTGGAACAATCAAGGCTGGCAACATAGAAATGCTCCTTGTCTCCGACCAGTTCGATTACATAAAGGCCGAGCTGACATGCCCATGCGGCTTCAAAGCTGAAAAGATTGTGAAAAGGAACAGCCTCATCCACTGCCCCAACTGCGGCAAGCCGCTTTCCATAAGCGCCAGCAGGGAGATTGTGGAAGAAGTAATCAAGACCGCAACGGAAATCGGCGCAACGGTCGAGATGATTTCCGCAGGCACCCCCCGGGGAGAGCAGTTCCTCGCACTGGGCGGGATAGGGGCGATTCTGAGGTACAGGAAGTGAGCTATTTGAGAAGCCGTCACATACCCC
>CAYUWT010000025.1:0-9901 GCA_964448625.1 uncultured archaeon | reverse complement strand
AGACTTCGATATATACTGATTCCAAAAAAAATTGCACACTCCAGCCTCTTGCATACCCTCTCAAGTTGAGATGGGGTGTGCGACTTCAAAAGGCCCTTGCGCACGCCCTGCAGCAGAATGTTTTTATCTTCCCTGAAACCCCTTTCATGTACCCTCCGCTGTATATCTCGCAGCCGCAGTGCTCGCATTTCACAAGCCTTGCTTTTATTCCCGCCTCAAGCATATGGGAAAGCCTTGTTATGAACGATTTTGAAAACTTTTCCCCTTTGCCCGTAAGCTTATACACCTTTTTTTCCCTCTGGCCTTTCTCGCTTATTTTTATGTGCTTCGCCTTCTCCAGCTCCCTGAGAAAGGGGTAGACCTGCGCAGGGCTGACAGGTTTAGTGGTCATCCTTGAAAGCTCTTTTATGAGCTCATAACCATAACGGGGGCCTTCCGAAAGCAGCAACATCGTGTAAAGCTTTATCAGCGTTGTTATGCTGAGGGTTTTTCCTTTCACATCTTTCATAAAATTAATTTGAATATGACTTTAAATATTTATATATCAAAAAAATGATATATTGGTTATGGAAAAGGACAAAAACCTGAAGGTTGCGGTAGGCATAAGGGGCATGCACTGCGCGAGCTGCGCGGTCATGATAGAGAAAAAGCTTAACAAATTGGAAGGGGTCAAGGCTACTGTCAACTATGGTGGGGAGAAGGCGTATGTTGAGATTGATGATGAAGGGAAAATGCAACAGGTCAAGGAAACGATAGAGAAGCTGGGATACAGCGTTGCTGAACAGGCCGGGCATGGCATGCATGAGCATCATGGCCCTGAAGGCTTCTCGGACAGGGAAAAGGCCGGGAGGGAAAAGCAGATAAGGGAGCTGAAAAGGAAGGTGATAATCGGAGCAATCCTGAGCGTTGCTGTTTTTTTTGGGAGCTTCCCTGAATGGTTCGCATTTATACCGGCTTTGCTTGCAGACCCCAGGGTTCTCATGATTCTCACAACCCCTGTCCAGTTCTATGTGGGCTATGAGTTCTACAGGGGCTTCTGGCTTGCCACAAAGAACAAAACAGCCGATATGAACACGCTTATAGCCGTAGGCACGTCAGCAGCATATTTCTACAGCGCTGCAGGCGTTTTGTTCCCGGAGCTTGCGGCCGGCTCAGGGGTTCACGCAGCCCTTTATTTCGATACAGCTGCTGTAATAACAACCCTCATCATACTTGGGAGGTATTTTGAAGCCATAGCGAAAGGAAGGGCCTCGCAGGCTATAAGAAAACTCATAGGTCTGCAGCCTAGGACGGCAAAAGTCATAAGGGATGGAAAAGAGATTGAAATCCCTGTAGAGGAGCTTGTTATCGGAGACGTATTTGTCGTAAGGCCGGGGGAAAAGATAGCCACAGATGGTGTTGTAATCGAAGGTTATTCCGCTGTTGACGAGAGCATGATAACAGGGGAGAGCATGCCTGTAAGCAAGGGAAAGGGGGATACTGTAATAGGCGCCACAATAAACAAAGCTGGATTGCTCAAGATAAAAGCCGCAAGGGTGGGAAAGGATACAACCCTTGCCCAGATAGTGAAGATAGTGGAGGAGGCGCAGGCCTCAAAGGCCCCCATACAGAGGCTTGTTGATAAGGTTTCCTCATATTTTGTCCCCGCAGTAATTCTTATCGCATTATTCGCTTTCGGCTACTGGTATTTCCTTGCTGCTCAACCCTTCATTTTCGCCTTCACAATACTCATATCAGTCCTCATAATCGCCTGCCCGTGCGCCCTCGGGCTCGCGACCCCCACGGCAATACTTGTCAGCACCGGCAAGGGCGCGGAAAGCGGGATACTGATAAAAGGCGCTGATGCCCTTGAGGGGGCGCATAAGATAACAGCTGTTGTGCTGGATAAAACAGGGACCCTCACAAAGGGCGAGCCTGAAGTCACGGATATTGTTCCCATATCAAAAATGAATGCCCCCGAGGTTCTGAAGCTTGCGGCAATAGCGGAGCACGGCTCAGAGCACCCCATCGGGGAAGCGGTTGTTGGAAAAGCCAAAAAGAGCATGAAAATACCCGGGGCGGAAAAATACGCGGCAGCTGAGGGAAAGGGGATAAGGGCCCTTTACATGAAAAAATGGATTCTTGTGGGGAGCAGAAGGCTTATGGAGGAGAACAAGATATCCCCCAAAAAGGTTGAGAAGCAGCTGGCAAAGCTTGAGAACGAAGGCAAGACTGCGGTTATAGTAGCTTATGGGAAAGAGATCATAGGATTGATTGCAGTCGCAGACACGCTGAAAGAGCATTCAAAGCAGGCAGTTGAAAAATTGCGAAAGATGGGGAAGAAAGTGATAATGATTACGGGAGATAATGAAAGAACGGCAAGAGCGATAGCAAAACAGATAGGTATAGAGGAGGTTTTTTATCAGGTGCTTCCCGGGGAAAAAGCTGAGAAGATAAAGAAACTCCAAAAAAAAGGGGAAGCGGTTGCGATGGTAGGGGACGGGATTAATGACGCTCCAGCGTTGGCGCAGGCCGATGTGGGGATAGCTATAGGCTCAGGGACTGACATAGCGCTTGAGACGGGCAGCATAGTGCTGGTTAAAAACGATTTGAGGGATGTGGTTACGGCAATAGGCCTCAGCAGCTACACTATTCGCAAGATAAAGCAGAACCTCTTCTGGGCCTTCATTTACAATGCAGCAGGAATTCCTATAGCTGCAGGTCTGCTTTACCCATTTTTCGGCTTCCTGCTCAACCCCATGATTGCCGCAGCAGCCATGGCCTTCTCAAGCGTGAGCGTTGTTAGCAACAGTTTGCTGATGAGGAGATACAGGGTGAAATTTGAGAAATGATGAGATGAGGAGGTGAAAGCATAATGGTTGTGCACAATCACGGCTTGATGATGATTCTTTGCTGTGGCATTCCCATGGCTTCAATTCTGGTTGCTGTATATGTTTTCGGTTTAAACAGTGCCTATCTCTTTTGGCCTTAATTTTCCTGTGCCTGCTGATGCATTACTTCATGATGAGGGAGGCACACAAGCCTAAAGGAAACAAAAAGCAGGGAGGTGGCTGCCATTGAGCTTTTATGAAAAATACCGCTGGCAAATCACAGCAGCGGTTTTTATCCTGTTTACAATAATTATGCTCCTTGCCATGCATCCTTCATGGTTCAGGTGATTTTGTGATGTTATATAAATATAGCTTCAAAATATTAAGCATGAAATGCCCGGCTTACGCTGAGAAAATATGCACCCTTACGGGCTGCGACATCTCATGCCCGCAGGAAGGAAAGCTTTTGGAAGGCCGCTGCTATAAATACAGCGTGGATAAAGAGGAAATAGTTAAGATTTTCAGTTCCTCAAGAAAGAAAATAACGCTCTGAAATCAGCCGAATTCTATCCTTATGCTGTCCCCATCAGCGGGTATGTAGCTTTCAAACTCGGAATTTTCCACCCCGTTCACATACATTTTCACCGCCCCATCATCGCCATTGCAGTAATCCAGTATGCACTCTTTGCTGAACCTTTTTCCCCACACCCTTTCGAAAAAGTATTTGAGCCTCATGTTCTCAGCTGTCGGAAGGTTGTTTTCATAATGCAAAACGCCTTCATCATCATGCGTGTGTATAGGGTGGTGCACCCCTGTTGTTCCCATCTCCAAGGGGATTGGCTGCTGCACGCCGTTTATTATTATCGCCAGCTTCGGGTGCCAGTGTATCGGGCCTTTCGGTATGTTTGCGGTCCCAGTGTTATCAGCAGGCAATTGGGGCTGGGAAATAATGAAGCCTGCGGCTAAGGCTATAATTATTGCCGGCACCGTTATAAGGGCTGACCTTTTTATAATGCTGATTCTCGCAGCCCTACTTCTTGCTTGCTCAATGCGCCTCTCCCTTTCCGATATACTTTCCCCCCTTTCCTGCTTCGCCTGGTGAATTGCCTGCAGCTTTTCTGCCCCGTGCTTGTCCCTGCTGTGCTGGCCAAGGGCTTTCATTGAGCTGAAATCCCTGCCGCACTCCTCGCACCTGAATCTGCCACTCATAAATATTTCCCGAACTTTAAAGTTCGGGTAGTTTTAATACTACTGATACAAGACTGACCTCGGCCCGTAAACAATCAGCCACGTTGTTGCCATTGTAATAATGAACGCGAATGTGAGGAAAAGGGAAAAACTGTAGCTCTCCAGTTTTGGCCAGCCATCTGTGCCCGCAAGCCCATGGTTGTAATCCTTGTATATCATGTAGGTGAGGCCCACAAGTATCACCGCAGTGCTGCCGAAAAGGAGCGGCATGAAGAGGAGCACGTTCTCGTTTATCAGCATGAATGTCGTCATCGCGCCCATGAGCCCTCCCATCAAACCGGCAAGGAGCCCTTCCATTATCCCCATTATTCCGCAGCATCTGCCGCTGTAGGCCCCGAAGGCCATGCCCACAAGCATTCCGTATGTCGCTCCGGCGAACATGCCGTTTGTCGCGCCTATTATCGCTCCCAGAAGGAAGCCCGAGAGCATGCCTATGGTCATGCCGATCATCATGCCTGTCTGGCAGCTTATCCTTCTGTGATAGGCCCTGAGGTGCCAGAGGGCTGAGCCGTTGAGAGTTACGGCAAGCATAAGGTAGAATATGTATGCGCCGTAGTTCCTTGAAACAAAACGCGGCACGCCTGAAAAGAAAGCATAATATGCGAGGGTTTCTATAGCAGCAAGGGAAAGGAATGTGGCAAGCGCTATTTTTATCATGCCCCTTTCCATGTGGAAGCGCGTTTTGTCGAACAGGAGATGCGAAAAAATGTCTTTTGAAGGCATTGTTTTTTGCGCCTGCGCATTTTCTGCTGTAACAGGGGCGTAGCCGCTTTTCTCAACCGCTGAGAATATCTTTTCCATATTTGCCGTTTCTGAATCATATTTAACAGAGGCCTTTCCTGTGCTGAGTTCAATGTTCGCCTCTTTCACCCCGGAAACAGAGCCTATCGCCCTGCTCAAAGTTTTTGTGCAGCTCTCGCAGTGCATCCCTTTTATGGAGAAATCGGCTGTTTCAATAGGCATGCTGCACCTAAACCGCTTCGTATCCTTCCTTTTCTACGGCTTCTTTGATGTTTTCTACTGTAAGCTTCGTTGAGTCAAATTCCGCAACCACAACACCTTTAGCGTGGTCTGCGGATACGTTTTTTGCGCCAATATCTTCAAGCGCCATCTTTATAAGCTGTTCGCAGCTTTTGCAGTGCATTCCCTTAACCTCGAGAGTAACTTTTTTCATACATGGACAATGATTTGCCCCCTGCCCATGTTCATTCCGCATGCAAAGTTGATTGTCCCAACATTATCTGCCGTGAATTCTATCACATTGTCTCCCTGAACAAGCCTCTTTGCTATGCCCAAGTCAGGTATCCTCAAAAAGCTGTAGCAGCCTATCAGCCTGTTCTCCGAGTCAAGGTCACCGACAAGCCTCACCTTCTGGCCCTGCTTGACATAAATAGTATCCGGGTAATAATTGTAATCCTTGAACTGCAGTTTGACTTCTTTCACATCCCCTGAAGGCGCAGGGTTGCCGTTTGATGGAGGGGAGTCTGCGCTGTCTATAGTTCCCCTGAAAGCGTAAGCTGTTCCGCTACCCGCCAGAACAGAGTTGTTGTATATCTGCAAACCCGCAAAGACGGCAAATGCAAGTATGACAACAGGCCCTGCAATCTCAGCCATCCTTCTCATATCACTTTTTCTGTGCATAACCATATGCCCTCCTGTAATTGGCTATCTTCCTTTTTGCTGAAAGCAGGTATTTATTCGTTCGCTGCACGGAGATCACAAGACTGTCAGCTTCGAACTCTTCCATGTTAAGTTCATTGTTGAAACTCTTGAAGACCGAGAAGGGGCTAAAGCTCATGAGGAAAGCGGAGAGCTTGAATAGCGAGGCCCTGTTTTTGAGGTGGGCAAGCTCATGGAGAAGGACGGCCTCCAGCTCCTTCTTGTGCAGTATGTCCATAAGGCCCACTGAAAGGACAATGGCAGATCTGAACGTTCTGAAAGACAATGCGAAGGGCTTGGGGCTGTTTACCGCGACTACTTTGGGTGCCCTGATATTCAGAAGTCTTGAATGTCTGGAAATGAATTTTGTTATCCGAGTGCCATTTATCTTCACATTTCTCCCAGACGCAAAGAAGTACGCGGGTATGACAACAAAGCCTGCGGCTGCGCTGAAGAGCATTGCCGAGGGCAAAGCGAGAACAGCTATGCCGGCAGGGTTCTCAAAGCATGGAAGGCACATCATGCCGCACGCTTCGTTGGCTGCGAAAACAGAGACAGGCATGAAAAGAGAGGTGAGGTGTATGTATATGAGCGCGATTTTTCCCTTGTTTGGAATCCTGAACCTCCTCATCGAGAACAGAGAGGCGGCCGCGATGACAATAAAAATAGCTGATATTACGTATTTTGTCGGGTCAAACGCTACCTGCATCAAGCACGCATCAACTGGCATTATATGCTCCTTTTTCTTTTCCTTATTTTGCCTGCCGAAAACCTTTCATTGAAATAGTTGACCGCATTCTCGCCGAAATTATATATAAGCTTGTCGGTTATGTTTTCCAGAATCGACTTTTCCAGCTCCTGCTTTGTTTTCAGCGGGTAATATATGTAATGCGCCCCTCCCTGACCGGTTTCTATCTCTCTTGCAACTATGCCTTTCTGGTGGAGCCTGTCCAGCCCGACAGCAATGCTGGTGAGGGCTATCTTTTTTTTGGCCCTTATATGGGAATGAAGCTCTCTCACTTTTGTCTTCCTCTTTTTCCACAGGGCTTCAAGTATTGTGGATTCGAGGGGGCTGAGCACCGCTTCATACCCGCTTCTGTTGAATCTAACTTTGGAAATATCTACCATATCAATTCTTTTGACAGTTAAGCTAATAAACTTTACAGTTTTTGTAAAGGTTCCATTACTTTTGCATTACGCATGCAGCACGCACAAATAAAAACATTTACAAATTATGCAAAGCTTTATATACCCCCTCGCCCATAAAAATAAAATGGCTGAAACGAACGCCCAAACTGCCGGCGGAAGGAGCCCGTGGGTTTATACAACCATAATTCTGTCAGCAGTCGTTTTGGGTCTGTACATACAGAACACAATGCTTATAACAGGAATTGCCGGGGACAGGGTTGTTATCGCAAATACCGATGATAGGCAGCCTTCCCCAAGCCCTTCAGGCAATAATAATCAAGATAACACGCAGCCTGCGCAGCAGCCTTCCGCAACAAAGGTGGAGCTGGGCGATGCTCCTGTCAAGGGCAATGCAAATGCCCCGCTTACAATTGTTGAGTTCAGCGATTTCGAATGCCCGTTCTGCGGCCGCTTTTATACAGCAACCCTCCCTTCAATAGATAAGGATTACATACAAACAGGAAAGGCAAAGCTCGCATACAAGCATTTCCCTCTCAGCTTCCACCCGAGCGCTGAGCCTGCCGCTATAGCCAGCGAGTGCGCGAAGGAGCAGGGGAAGTTCTGGGAATTCCATGACAAGATTTTTGATAACCAGCAGCTTCTGAGCAAAAACCCCTACAGCGGATGGGCCAAGGAGCTCGGACTTGATGTGACAAAGTTCGACAGCTGCGTGAGCTCCGCTAAATACAAACAGGATGTGCAGTCAGATTTTTCTGAAGGCTCAAATCTCGGTGTCAGCGGAACCCCCACCTTCTACATATGCAAGGGGACGGAGAACTGCAGGGAGATTGTCGGAGCCCAGCCCTACTCCGCATTCAAGCAGGTTATAGATGCGCTCCTTGTGTGAGCGGTTTTTAACCATGAATTAAAATCGGATAGGGGGATTTATTATATGCTGCTCATGGATGTTCTCAGGAAAAAGAAATACGCTGCAATAGCCCTTTTCTCATCAGCAGCGATGCTCATGATATACCCCTATGCGCAGACTCTGGGGAACAACATAGACCTCTGGTTTGAGGTCATTTCTCCGATAAACCTTGCGCTGTATGCGGCTTTCTCTCTGCTTTTCGGCCCCTTTGTTTCCCTGCAGGTTTATAACCTGAAAGCCCCAACAAAGACATGCGCGGTGCAGGGAGCTGCAGGCGGCACGTTTTCCTCTGTGCTGAGCTTTGCGGCAATACAATGCCCCGGGTGCGTGTCGGTTGCAAGCCTCTTCCTCCCTATAAGCGCGACAACTTTCCTCGCGGCGAACAATATTATAATAACTTCGGCAAGCCTCGCGTTGCTGATTGCGGGAATTTACCTGCTGGGCGGGTTCAAACCAACAAAGCCTAAAAATATAATTAGCAGTGCGTAATCTGTTTCACTCCATTTCGCCTCCGGTGGAAAGCACAACCAGAGTCGTTGTCTTGTCAACTCCCTCATGCGCCCTGAGATCCTTTATGATGAAATTATTCAGCTCATCCATGTCCTTCACGCGCGTCTTGAGAATGATGTCTGTTCCTCCAGCCACTATATGGCACTCCTCTATGTTCGGATGCTTTGAAAGCTTCTCGCTGAGCTCCATCTGGTCTGTCTTCCTCCCGTTTGGAAGGTCGTATTTCACAGTAACCAGCACGAAGGCGAGAATCCCGTAACCCAGCTTCTTGTGGTCAACTCTTATCGTATATCCTTTTATAATACCTGCCTTTTCCAGTTTTTTTATCCTGTTGTGCACGGTTGTAATGGGAGTCATTGTCTGCTTTGAGATGTGCTGGGTTGTAAGCTTGGAGTTCTTTTTGAGAAATTCCAGGATTTTCTTGTCTTTTTCGTCGAGCATGTGGAATTATTTTCAGCCTGCTTTAAAAAGCAGTCTTTTTCCGCTAACGCTTTTTGATAAGTTCATTAGGAAAAAGGGTTATAGGAAAATTATTTCATTTTTATTTCGAAATTTTTTCCTTATAATTATGCTTTTATTGTAAATTTTTTGCTAAAAATATAGAAATATGAACTAAGAAGCAAAATAATTTTTCATTTCTGCCTTTTTAAAATATTTAAAATTAAAAATAAATGGTATAATTTTTCATTATCTTGGATATTAATAGGTAAAATTGTATTTTTTACATGTTTTATACCGATTTTTTTATATATCCTTGTTCTGAACATGAAATCAGGAAAGGTGTTGCCATGAAAATATCCGTCTGCAAGATCTGCAAAGAGCCCCTCTGGAGCTTCATCTGCAGCGACTGCATAGCCGGAGACATGCGGGCCTCTTTGCCCGCTGTGGCAAAAGAGGAATTTGACAAATTTTATGCGCAATTCTGCCACAGCTTCCTGTCACCGGAGGACATAAGCTTCGACGCGTGCCTTCACTGCCACGCGGACAGGGAATCGCCGGTATGCACATACTGTTTTGTCAACGAGATGCGCAGCTGGCTTAGGAATGCTTTCGGAAAAGACATGGCGGGCTTTATCTTCCATTTTGAAAACAAGGGCTTCAGTGCCTTTTTCGTAAATAGGCGCTGGATTCCGATTACCAGGCTGATGTGCGACCAGAGGCTCGAAGGGATTTGCGAGAACTGCGGGGAGTATGAAGAAAATTTGGCCTGCCATGACGGGAAATGGGCATGTTCAGACTGTATAGAATCGGAGGTGGGGATATGAAGAGGATACCGTATTACCTGGACCAGGAGATAAGCGGGGATTTGGCAAAGGAGTATGGGCTTCACATGAAGCTCAGGGAAATAGTGAGGCGGAGGTTGAAGCTTCCGGGTTAGATCTAGATGGGACACAACAATTTCCCGCACATTAATGTGCGGGTAGTTTCTCATGCGAAGGGATGGGGAAATTGTAGCGGAAGCGGTAGCAGTTGAATCTTTGTTCTGCCTTTCTTATGGGATTCTATTAATTATCACGGAAAACTTGCTGTTGAATAGAGAGTAGAATCAGCTACAAAATATATGGGGAATTTCTTATTGCCAAGTTTTCGACGGGCTTCTGTCTTCACTATCTGACCA
>CAYUWT010000024.1:0-10037 GCA_964448625.1 uncultured archaeon | reverse complement strand
ACCAACAGTAGAACAAAAGAAGTAAAATGCCCTTTCTGTGGAAAGGGTGAAATATCGATACAAATTATATCGGAATATATGAGCATTCATAGTAGCCATGCGGCCGGCAGAAGTTCAAGAATTCCTAATTATCACCCAGAAAAGATAGATGTTTATAATAAATGCCCAGATTGTGGAAAATCTAAGAAAGAGTTGAAAGAAGCCATTAAGGGTAAAGATTCGCCGCAGTCAAACCATGAGGATATAATCAAAAGACTCAGAACCGCTGGATTACCCACCAAAATAGAGTCAAAACCGAGATGATGGACTAATTTGTGAGCAAACCCCTGAATATGTGAGCAGAAACGGATATGTGAGCAAAGCCGCAGGGATTCCCAGAAGCTGCATGGATGAGAGCGAATGTCATTGCGGTTTCCAGATGCTAAAGGTATGCCAGCAACCATGGCCTGTTGCTTCACCCTGAAGCTCTGTTTTTCTTGCACCGAGGCCAAAACCGGAAGGGGGCGTGCAGCGTACCGTTCCAACGCAATGGGATTAGGCAAGTTATTTTGCCTTTAGGATGAAAGGTAAAAAATTCTTGTAATTAGGCTATATTTAAATACTTTTTTACCTATATATTTTACTATATGGTTATATTGACAAAATACGATGTGCTTGTCTATCTGAGCAATGGGAGTGTTGAGAAAGACAGGCTGGTCAGGCGGATCAGGCAGAATGTATTTTTTGAAAAAACCGCTGAAAGAAAGATAAGGCAGCTTGTTGCGGAGCTGAAACGGGAGGGGCTGATCTTAAAGAACAAAGAAATTCTCGCGCTGACCGGCAAAGCAACTGATATGCTTGCTTTTCTGCTGTGGGCAAAGAAAGACGGGATTGATTATAACATACCGCTCAGAAAGGCAAATGAGGGGGTTTTCCGGAAAATATTTGAAAGCCAAGAAACCGCGCTGATAGCCAAGTCAGGATTCTCGAAACCTACTGCCCTAAAGATTGCCAGGGAGTTGGAAAGCATAAATTTCATAAAAGCGGCAAAAAAGAAACCTCTGATTGTCAGAGCAAATGTCACAGACAGAACAATATTTTTTGCAAATGCGCTTGGCTATGATTTTGCGGCCTTCCAAAAGAGAATAAAACCTGTGGGCATCAAAAAGGATTCTCCAAAACTCAGGGAGCACCTGATCAAGCTGCATGTCTACTCAACAACCGTGACGGAGGGGAATACAGCCACCCAAAGGGATGTGGAAAGGATTCTTAATAATCTCGATTCCAGACTCACGCCAAAGGAAGTGATGGAAATAATAAATGCAAAAAAGGCTGTCGATGAGGTGTGCAGGATATGCAAAACAGAAGAGCTTTCAGTACCACTGATAAAAAGGCTGCACAGCATTCTGATGGCTAATCTTATAGAAGAGCCTGGAGAGTTTTCCTATGCAAGAAAAAGGATTATAGGCTCTCCGGCAAAGCTGCCTGATTCCAAGCTGGAAATCGATACAGCGGTCCAGGCGGCGCTAACTTTTTATGCTAAATACAAAGAGAGGATGAACCCACTGGTGCTGTCTGCCATTGTCCATTTCCTTCTTGTCTCAATCCATCCTTTCATCGATGGCAACGGGAGGGTAGCAAGGCTTGCCCACTCCTTCATACTGATGAAGAAGGGGCTTCCATTATTTGCTTTTGACCCTGATCACAAGAACAAATATTTTGAGCTTTTGGATAAAGGAAGATCAGAAAGCATTGAAGATTTCATTGCATTTTGCATTGAGAAGCATAAAGAGCTTATTGAGAGGCCTTGACTTTCCCATTTGCCCCCTGCCCCCTTAATTCGGGTGGATAAGGCTGATCCGCTTTTCTGCGGGAAATCCAAGACCAAGGTGAACCACAGAATTCTGGAAAGGCCGGATGGCACAACGGGCAAAGTCTGGAGCGGCTCTGCGACCCCTTAAAAGCCTGCAATCAATTTATAATTCCCCAATGGAAAAAGCACTATTTGACCAATTAAACTACCCGAACTTTAAAGTTCGGGAAATTAAGGGTGGCTCATATAGACCTCAAGCATACCCCCCTCGAGCAGGAGCACATTAAGCTCGGTGCGAAGATGGTGGAATTCGGCGGCTGGTGGATGCCTGTCCAGTACACCAATGTGATTCATGAGCACATCTCCACGCGGACAAAAGCCGGGCTTTTCGATATTTCCCATATGGGCGAGCTGGTTGTTGAAGGCAGGGATGCTTTGCCCTTTCTCCAGCGGATGATAACAAACGACCTCTCGAAGCTTGCTGACGGGAAATGCATATATGGCCTGATGTGCTATGAGAACAGCGGAACCGTTGATGACTGTTTCACATACCGTTTCAATGAAAACAGGTATATGGTTGTTGTGAACGCAAGCAACGAGCAGAAGGATTTTGAATGGCTTAAAAAGCATTCGCAGGGATTTGGTGTCAGGATTGAGAGCATAAGCAGCAGGCTCGCTAAAATTGATATACAGGGACCCAATTCTGAGCTTATTTTCCAGAAGATGACTGACTACCCTCTGAAGGGGCTGAAAAGGTTCTTTTTTGCCGAATTTCCGGCTGAGGGAATAAAGACAATAACTTCAAGGACAGGCTATACGGGCGAGGGCGGGTTTGAGATATATTTCCCATGGGAAAAGGCCTCTTTTCTTTGGAGCAAATTTCTTGAAGCGGGAAAAGAGCACGGGCTTGTTCCCTGCGGGCTCGGGGCGAGGGACACCCTGAGGATAGAGGCATGCTACAGCCTTTATGGGCATGAGATAAATGAAAACATAAGCCCCATAGAGGCAGGTCTGGGGTGGGCTGTAAAGCCTGAGAAAGGGGATTTCATAGGCAAGGAGGTTCTTGCCAAACAGAAGGAGTTCGGGACAGACAGGAGGCTTATTTGTTTTGAAATGGTTGAGCGCGGCATAGCGCGCGAGCATTACCCCATATTCCATGAAGGGAGCGAAATAGGTCTCGTGACCAGCGGAACCTTCTCCCCCACCTTCCAGAAACCGCTCGGCATGGGCCTTGTGAACCGCTTCCTGCAGGCTGGAGACCATATAGATATAAAGATAAGGGACAAAACCTATAGGGCAAAAATTGTAAAGAGGCCTTTCTATGAGTTTTGCGGAGCGAACCTCAGGGGTGTAATGAATGGAAAACCCTGAAAACCTTTTGTACACGAAAGAGCATGAGTGGGTTAGGATAGAGGGGGATATCGCTACTGTGGGAATAACGGACTTTGCTCAGCATTCTTTGACAGACATAGTCTTTGTTGAACTCCCGCAAATAGGCAGGCAGGCTGAGCAGTTCAAGTCCGTAGCTGTTGTGGAATCGGTTAAAAGTGTATCAGACATTTTCAGCCCGCTTAGCGGGGAGGTTGTAGAGGTGAATACAGCCCTTCCGCAGAAACCTGAGCTTGTGAACAGGGACCCTTACGGGGAAGGCTGGATTTTCAGGATAAAAATATCAAATCCTGAGGAGAAAAACAGCCTCCTTGCAAAGCAGCAATATGAGCAGCTTTTGAAATCCGGTGAGCACTGAATGGATTTTATTGCCAACACGGAAGAAAACAGGAAAAGGATGCTTGCCGAAACAGGCGTTTCTTCCGTAGATGAGCTGTTTGCTGACATACCCGAAAAGGCGAAACTGAAAAGGGCGCTTGACCTCCCAGAACCGCTCTCTGAACAGGAGCTGCTCGAAGAGATGGAAAAAACAGCCTCCAAAAACAGGATAATGAAAACCCTTATAGGTGCAGGAGCGTACCACCACTTTGTCCCTGAGGTGGTGAACCACATTATCTTGCGCTCCGAGTTCCTGACAGCCTACACTCCATACCAGGCGGAAATCAGCCAGGGGATGCTGCAAGCTATTTATGAATACCAGTCCATGATATGCGAGCTTACGGGCATGGATGCTTCCAACGCAAGCATGTATGACGGCGCTTCAGCATGCGCAGAAGCCATGATAATGGCCCGTTCCATTAAAGGTAAAAATTCGATAGCCATTTCCCGCACAATCCACCCTGAATACAGGGAGGTTGTTAAAACCTACGCAAAGTCCAGAGGCGTAATGGTCCATGAGATAGGATACGAAAACGGGACCACATCCCTTGAGGAGCTCAAAAAAGCAGCCAGCGGAAACATTGCAGGCGTTATAGTCCAGAGCCCGAATTTTTTCGGGCTGATAGAGCCTCTTGATGAAATAGGGAAAATAGCCCACAATAAAGATGCACTTTTTATTGTAACAATTACAGAGCCAACCTCCCTCGGTTTGCTCAAGCCCCCCGGGGAATTCGGTGCTGACATTGTGGTCGGGGAGGGGCAGAGCTTTGGGGCAGGGCTGAATTTTGGGGGTCCCTATCTGGGCATCCTTGCGGCCAAAAACGAATACCTCCGCTACATGCCCGGCCGGCTGTCGGGCAAAACGGTTGATGCTGAAGGCAGGATAGGCTTTGTGCTCACAATGCAGGCGAGGGAGCAGCACATAAGGAGGGAAAAGGCTTTGTCAAACATATGCACCAACGTCGGCCTTGTGATGCTTGCAGCTTCCGTTTACCTTGCCCTTATGGGAAAGGAGCTCAAAACGCTGGCTGAACTCAACCTTGCAAGGGCCCATCACTGCTTCTGGCAGCTCACAAAGCTGCCTGGGATTAAACCAGCCTTCAGCGGCCCGTTTTACAATGAATTTTTGCTCAAGGTGGACAGCACAAAGGATTTTTTCAAAAAGCTGGCGGACAACGGCTTTGCCCCGGGCATAGAGATAAACCACTTTTACCCTGAACTGAAGAACCACTTGCTGCTCTGCGTTACGGAAATGATAAAGAAGGAGGACATAGACGAAATGGTCAGGTTGCTGCGATGAATTATGAAGCTGCTGATTGAGAAAGGCTCCCCCGGAAGGAAGGCTGTTGCGCTCCCTGAGGCAGGCGTTCCTCCGGAGCAGGATGCTATCCCGCAAAGATACCTGAGGGAGGAGTTGAAATTGCCTGAGCTCTCCGAGCTTGAGGTCGTGAGGCATTTTGTCGAGCTGTCGCGGAGGAACTTCGGCATAGACAACGGCTTCTATCCCCTCGGAAGCTGCACAATGAAATACAACCCCAGGGTTAACGAGGCAGCTGCACGCTTACCCGGCTTTGCAAAAACCCACCCCTACCTTCCCGGGCAGCTTGTCCAGGGCAACCTGCAGCTTTTGCATGAGCTTTCGCAATACCTCTGCGAGCTCATGGGCATGGACGCTTTTACCCTGCAGCCTGCCGCGGGTGCGCATGGAGAGCTGACCTCAGTTATGATGACCCATGCGTATTTTGAGGATAAAGGCGAGCCGCAAAGGAAGAAGATAATAATACCGGATTCAGCGCACGGCACCAACCCGGCAAGCTGCTCCATGTGCAGGCTTGATACGGCGCAGGTGAAATCGGATAGCAGGGGGTGCGTTGATATAAAAGCGCTGAAGGAGATGCTGGACGACAAGGTTGCGGCCCTCATGCTCACCAACCCGAATACCCTCGGCCTGTTTGAGGAGAATATTCTGGAAATAGCGGATTTGCTGCATGATAACGGAAGCCTGTTCTATGGAGATGGGGCTAACGCGAACGCGCTTGTCGGGACCGCGCGGCCCGGGGATACGGGGTTTGATGTTATACAGCTTAACCTCCACAAGACCTTCTCCACCCCTCATGGAGGCGGTGGTCCCGGAGCCGGCCCTGTGGGTGTGAAAAAAATGCTGGAACCATATCTTCCCAGGCCGGTAATAGAGAAGAAAGGGGATGGAACCTATTATCTTAATTATAACAGGCCCAAATCCATAGGGAAGGTCAGGAGCTTCTACGGCAATTTCGGCGTGCTTGTGAGGACCTATACTTATATCCGCGCTCTGGGGCCGCAGGGCATAAAGCGGGTTTCTGAAAATGCAGTGCTCAACGCGAACTACCTGATGGCAAAACTCAAAAAACACTTCCACCTGCCTTATGACCGCATCTGCAAGCACGAGTTTGTTTTAAGCGACAGGGGCATGCCCAACGGGGTCACGACAAACGACATAGCAAAAAGGCTTCTCGATTTCGGGGTCCATGCACCCACAATATACTTCCCGCTCATTGTTCACGGCGCTATAATGATAGAGCCCACTGAGACTGAAAGCATGAGGACCCTTGATGAGTTTGCGGATATCATGGTAAGGATAAAGAAGGAGGCTGAGACAAACCCCGAGATTGTAAAAACAGCCCCCCATACACTCCCTGTGAAGAGGCTGGATGCTGTGAGGGCCGCAAGGCAGCCGGATCTGAGGTGGCGGGTTTAGGCGGTTCTTATTGAGCGTCTATTATTTAATCTTAACATCAAAAAATAGGATGTACGAAATGAAGCGGTTTGCAGAGCCTGTTATATTGGAAGACATGTTTCCTGTGAGTATAGGTGCTAGAAGGGCTGCAATGACACCAAAGATAGATGAAGAGCTGCCTTTTCTGACAGCATGGTATGATAGAGAGGGTCTAACAGCCGAGGTATTATTAGAGATTAACAGGTTGTCTGGCAATCGAATGAAGACTAAAGCCCTCTCCAGAAAAGCAGAGCAGATGGAAAAAAAACTTGACCATGCGCTAAAATACGATAGACAGTCAATGAAAACTTTGAAGGATATGCGCATTCATGCTAGGATTATGCATTATCCATGGGTTGGGGAGAATGGTGTCGGTTGCTTCCGGCATTACGAGAACGCAGAATATGAAGCCGGCATTATTACAGAGGCTTATTTTTATAAGCAATCTGAGATTGACAAAGAGCTTGACGAAGTAAGAAAGCTTCGGGAAAGGGTAGTACAGTCTTTGTATGAAGGCTTTTATGCAACTCAAGAAAGCATAGAGGCTGCAAGGCAGGCAGAAGCAGAGACAGGCGGCATATTGGAGATCCCTCCCTGCTGCATAGATATGTTTGTTGGAAAGAAAAGAAACAGAGATATGTTTCTCCTAAAATTCAGCGAATTAACTGAAGCAAGAGAAGTCATGGATTATGTTAAAAGAAGAGGGATAAAATCAAAACCTGAAACCCAGAAGAGTGGATACCTAACACAAGGCCGGACACGCAGGGCAGCCATAATGTCTCCTGCATCGCCGGATTTTAAAGAATATAGGTCGCGGTACCGTGAATTTGCATTGTCCAAGGAGAAAACCTTCCGTGATGTAGTCATGGAACTTAATCTGGAAGAAAAGATCGGGATTCGTTTTTCAGAGCCTCATGAAATAGCTATTATTGGCCAATATCTAAAAACAGATGGTTTCAGATATCTGCTTGCTAAGGCGACCAAGATGGAAAGTGGTGAGACAATAATCAAGCCCAGTGCACTGGTTGGTGCTGCAGAGGAAGCCCCTGAATATCTCTTTTCTGCTTTTGCCTCATTCATATATCCATGTAGGCCTGACTGCCCTGCGGCGATGGAGGTCAGCAGGCGAATTTACAGGTCTTTGGAGGGTGCTAGAGAAGGTCTTGGGAAAATCTATAGGGCACATCTTCTTTTGAATCTGTTGAAACGGCTACTTTAAGATGTACATTCCGCCGATCTTAATCATAGAACATCAAGTAACCGACGGATAGGCGGCTTTTTAACCCTCGTTTCCAATCTCTTTCTATGCCCAGAGTCATCCTGAGAGCCAAGGAGAACGGCTCCCTCAAGGTCTTCGTTGATGAGGAGAAGAAGTTTTCCATGTGCAGGTGCGGCCAGTCGAAGAAGAAGCCCTACTGCGACGATTCCCACAAGGCCAATGGCTTCATGGGCCCTGCTGTGGAGATAGTAATAACAGAGTGAGTTGGCATTTCTCTGTGATATTTTTTGCAAAGAGAAGCAATTTTTAATACGGCAGCCTTGCAAACGCGCTAAACAAAGAAAACCAGAAAAGCCCCAATATGACTGCTGCAACAATGATAGGCAGCAGGGTTATGAGGAAAGCCCTCCCCATGGTTGTTTTGCACAGGACAGAAAGGCCCTTCACTGTAAGGAACCATGACCAGAGCGCTCCGACTATGTTGATGAGGGGCAGCCATGAAAGGAGAAGCGCGGGTGTATGGCCGTATGTGTATGCCTTGTATACAGGCTCATACCCCTTCCTCACGCTCAGTATGTATGCGAAAACATACAATATGGCCGCGGAAATGAAGCTCCCTATCAATCCTGCTATGTATATGAATATCCCTATCCCTATTCCAAAAAGCGGCCCCAGGGCCCCCATGAACATCCCCGGCTGGGTAACGGGCATCATGGCCTCCATGAAACTGAAGAAGAACGAGAACGATATCGCAAACAGCACCGCAGGCACAAGCAGCATTACCGCATAATACTTAACCGCGTCCTCTATTTTGTCCTTCTCAGCCTTCTTGAAGAACTCTGAAGGCTCTGTAAGGACCCCTGTGAGCTTTTCAATAATCCCCTCAGCCATAATGAAATCTTGTTTCTGGCATAATAAAGCTTGGTGACGGGCTCAAGGGCAGCAAAATTCAAAAGAGAAAATAGCTTTATAAATATAGCATTTCATAGTATTACTGCTACCTAAATCATGTTCACAGGAGCTATCGGCTGATCAGAGTCGGCCATGCGCGGTGGCAGCGCGCGGGTTGCAGCTGGATAGAGCCAAGTGATTGGACTATCTTATTCTCTGATTAGCTATTGCTGCGCACATCATAGTCACAGAATCAATGTGTGACCTTTATGAGGCTTGCAAGCCTGGCTTGCAGGCTGACTGGACAAGGCGGCGATGAACAAAATTATGGGATAAAATCACAGACAAACTTGGAATCACCCATTGGTATGAACACCTTATGAGCCGCCTGGATGATAATCACAGGCGGGCTGATCCGGACATACAGGGCCTTTTAAGGCCGCGTGGCGGATGGCTTGGCTCGGATACTGAGGAAGGCCGTGGCAAGCTGCGATAAGCCTGGGCTAGCCGCATGCAGGCTTCGAACCCAGGATTGCCTAATAGGACCTCCAGCACAGCCTGATAGCTGTGCGTTCCCATATACTTCCCGCATACAAAATTAATCTTGAATGCGGGTAGTTTAGGGATCGGGTACGCGCTGAACTGAAGCATCTCAGTAGGCGCAGGAAAAGAAAACAATCGTGATTCCCTTAGTAATGGCGAACGAACAGGGAACAGGGCAAACCGAACCCGTGCATGAAAATGCATGGGGATGTGGGGTTTGGACCCCGGGTTCTGCCTAACTTTCTGACGCAAAGTCTCTTGGAACAGAGTGCCGCAGAGGGTGAGAGCCCCGTAGCGGAAGGGAAGAAGGATGATACCGGGTATCCGGAGTACCGCTCCTCGGATATGGAGTGGAAAGACGGCGGGCAATAACCGCCAACCCTAAATATAATCCGAGTCCGATAGCGAACAAGTAGGGAGACCGAAAGCTGAAAAGCATCCTTAACAGGAGATGAAAAGAACCTGAAACCACGCGGCCACAGGGTGATAGGGTCGGTATACGCTGCATGAAGGAAAAGGTCGCAAGACCCCAGTACGAGTGCAGTATGACCGTCTCTATCGTGAGTTTTGAATCATTTGGCAAGGAGTTTATTTCTGTGGCGAGGCTAACCTTAAGGGGGAGCCTAAGCGAAAGCGAGCGCTGCGCAACCCGCAAGGGCGAGGCAGCCGGGTGTGAAAGCGCCCGAGTCACAGGGATAAGACCCGAAATTCCGGAAGCGAGAATTAAATTTGGGTTGCTGCCTTTGGATAGCGGCCCTAACGGGCTGTTACTATCCATAGGCAGATATACCCTTCTTTCAATTTTTAACAATGAAACTGAAAAGAGTTGTTAAGTTGGAGAAAAACGATCTAAAAGCAGATATGGCAAAACTTGTCGGCTTATTATTGACCGATGGCGGTGTTACACCTGTTTCAGGAAAATGGAGGATCCATTTTACGTCAAATTCGGAGATCCTAATAGAGGAGTTCCGAATGCTAGTGGAAAAATTGTATGGCTACAAGCTGGCTGCCGAAGAAAGATTAGGAGCCACAACTCTGAAAACATGGATAAACAAAAATATAACAGTACA
>CAYUWT010000023.1:0-10081 GCA_964448625.1 uncultured archaeon | reverse complement strand
GGGTAACTATACTGCTTGCGCTTGGCGTGATATTCGTACGGGTTGCAATAGCATTCTATTCGATTTATTATCAGGGGGTGTTCGGCATAGTGAGCACCAACCTCACACTGTGCAACCAGCAGTTTTCAGCATGCTCCCTGACACTCGGACAAAAGGCCGCGGAGCTCAACACCTCCTCTGTGGATCTTGTGAGATTTGAGGACCTTTATAATGACCAGTCCTTGGAGCTTTCAAATACAAAGGAATCCCTGAAGATAACTACAGACGAGCTGAACAGGTACAAGGGGCTTTACGACAAGGCCCAGAAGGATATACTGAGCCTCAATTCGCAGGTGAAGGGCCTCGAGGACCGTGTGGCTGAGCTGAACAGGAGGGTGGACAGCCTTAAGGACGACCTTGATGACTGCAGGGAGAAGGTGAAGGCGTGCAACTTGAGCGTGGGGTGAGCATATGGAGGTAATAAGGGAGTTCCTGAAGGAACTGCTTGGCGAAAGGGTGAAGATAGCGGCTATAAACAGTGCTATCAACGCGGTTCTTGTGTTCCTTGTCTCCAATTTCTTTCTGGGGACCGTTGCGTTTCTCCCCCTCCTGCCGGCAGGCATGGTGTTCGCTTTCAGCATGTATTATTACATGCGCACCTATGACCTCGCATACATTGAATCGAGAAACAGGGAGGTCAGCGAAATGTTAACAACCGCAAGGGACAATGCGGAGAAGACAAACATAGTGATTGTGCTCCTTTTCCAGGACCTCGTTAAGAAGGCAAAAAACATATCCTTTGAAACCCTGCTCAACCGCTGGACATTCTACGGGAGGCTTGGGATAGTGATAGCTCTGGTCGCGCTGACCACATTCATAACCCCGCAGCAGGTCAACCATGCTTTGTCCGATTTCGCAGAAGCCTTATCCCTTGGGATGAAGCAGCTTCAGGCAGGTTTAAAAGAAGGCGATGACATATTAAGTGATGGTGAGCTCCTGGAGCTTGGCTCTGAGGAGTTCCAGCTCTCGATTAACCCCTCTTCCAACGAGATCGATTTCGAGAGGGAAAGGCCGGCGGAAAAACGGACGTTCGCAAGAAACGATTTTCCGAGCGATGCTGATGCTGTTCTTGATGAGCTCAACATCGAGAAGCTGCCCGAAGAATTTGAGCTGGTGAAGGCCTACAGCCTCAGGGTAAGGGGAGGATGAAATGGAGCATGACGGGATATCCGCAGTGGAGTTTGAGAATGCTGTCAGCAGGGTCAACAAGCTTAGGAAGGAGATGGGGAGGTTTGTCATAGGCCAGGCAAACGTTATCGACCAGCTCATAATAGCCATAATGGCTGACGGCAACGCGCTGCTTGAAAGCTATCCTGGGATGGGCAAGACGCTCATGGTGAAAACGCTCGCGGCCCTTACGGACCTCAAATTTTCGCGTGTCCAGAACACCCCTGACCTCCTGCCTGCGGACATAATAGGCACCTACATAATAGAGGAGGAGAAGGCCGGCAAGAAGTTCGTTTTCCGCCAGGGGCCCATTTTCGCAAACCTGATACTTGCGGATGAGATAAACCGCGCAACCCCGAAAACCCAGTCCGCATTCCTGGAGGCCATGCAGGAGAAGCAGGTGACTGTGGGCAACGAAACATTCAAGCTGCAGGAGCCGTTCTTTGTCCTTGCCACCCAGAATCCCATAGACCTTGAAGGGACCTATCCCCTTCCGGAGGCGCAGGTCGACCGGTTCCTTCTCAAAATATTGCTCACATACCCTGCGAGGGACGAGGAGAAGAAGGTGATGAAGATGTACAGCGCAAACGACTCAATGCGCACCGTGAGCAAGGTGATGACGCGCAACGACATCCTGCGGCTGCAGAGGATAACCCGCATGGTCCCGGTTTCTGAGGATGTGACGGATTATGCGCTGGATGTTGTGTGCAAGACGAGAGGCCACGAGCTTATAGAGTTCGGCGCCTCTCCAAGGGCTTCCATAGGGCTGCTGGTTGCGGGCAAGGCGAATGCGCTCATAAGCGGCAGGAAATTTGTGAGCAAGAAGGACATAGAGGAAATTGCCCACCCTGTGCTCAGGCACCGCATTATTCTCAGCTTCCAGGCGGAGAAGGACGGCAAGAAGCCGGATGATGTTGTAAAGGAGCTTTTGTAAAGCAAAACAATAAAATCTCCAGTTACCACTCTTATTCATGAAATACTTAATCAGCCTCCTTCGCTATTTTCCAAAATGGATGTCTGCTACCCTCTTTTAGCGTACATCTCAGCGCAGCTTTTTATAAACCAGCGCCATCGAAACCGTGTATAAACCGGCAAAAAATGTGGCTATTAACGAGCTCAGGATGTCCGCATAGGCATTTGCAGCCTGCGGAGCGCCTGCCAGCGGGGAAACGCCGGCCATTATTCCTATGATGAACGAGATTGCAAACGCCGGAAGGAATATCACAATCCCAAGGAGGAATATGGAAAGCAGGTTGTTTTTCGTTATTTTCCAGCTTTTTTCCATGGCCTCTATCGGCCCCAGCCTGTCCACGACAACGGCATAGGGGGCAAGGGACAATTTGAGGGCTATGAATATCCCGGGGATTATGAGCGCAATCAGCCCTGCAGTCAGAGCTATAATCATTATAATAGTGGCTGCAAGGAGGTAGAGGTATGTGGACACAGCGGTTCCTGCTGACTCGCGAAGGGAAGGGTTTCTCGAGATGGAGTTGTAGGCAACAGATATTGCAAAGCCCTCGAAAAATATTGAGAGAAGACCTATGACAAGGGCCGCCCCAAACATAGTGGCAAGCCAGCCTGTTGCTGTTCCGAAGGAATATGCGGTCAAATCCGGAGGGGATGAGATATAAATGATGAAGGGTATTGAAACAAGCCATGAAAGCAGAAGGGGAACAAGCACAGCAGGCCTCTTTGCCAGGATATTGGCAGCCTTGGATATGGTGCCGGATACAGGGAATCCCATATGCTGTTTTCCTCCCGCTATTAATAAGCTTGCCAGCGGGCCATCATCAGGAAAAAATGTCCGTGAAAGTCCTGCAGAACAGCTGTTTCGCTGCTTTGAGGGCTTTTCTACCTTCGGGGGTAAGGCTGTAGGTTATTGTTTTGCCTTCCTTCTTTTCCCTTATGAACCCGTCCTCCCTCAGCCCCTTCAGCGCGGGGTAGATTGTTCCTGGGGAGGGTTTGGTCCCCTTCCGTTTTCCAATCTCTTCAGCAATCCCCTGCCCGTGCATGGACCTCTTTGAAAGCAGGAAAAGTATGAGGAAAGAAAGAAAACCGCGCATGTCGCAGCACTCATGGTTTTTTCCCGGAGACATATTGATATTGGACTACCGATATATTTAAATAGGACAGGGATAATATATCGTATGACCGATAAAATGGAGCGGTGGGCAAAGCCTGCAGATGAAAAATCAATAGAAAGGGCAGCAGCTGCACTCAAGGCCAACGGCATGGAAATCATTGTTGCGGGAAACAGGGAAGAGGCTAAAAAAAGGGTTTTGGAGCTGATACCAAGGGGCGCGGAAGTAATGAGCATGACATCAGTCACGCTCGACACAGCGGACATTTCAGGGGAGATAGAGAACTCCGGAAAATTTGATTCCGTGAGAAAGAAATTTTCTTCAATGGACAGAAAAACGCAGGGGAAGGAGATGCGCAGGCTTGGAGCTGCACCTGACTGGGCCATCGGGAGCGCGCATGCGGTCACGGAAGACGGGCACGTTCTGATAGCCTCAGCCAGCGGAAGCCAGCTGCCTGCATACGCATACGGGGCTGAACATGTGATATGGGTTGCAGGAGCGCAGAAGATAGTGAAGAACGTGGAAGAAGGTATGAAACGCATTTATGAGCACTCCCTTCCGCTGGAGAGCGAGAGGGCGAGGAAGGCTTATGGGGTCCCGGGAAGCGCGGTTAACAAGATGCTTGTCGTGAACAGAGAAATAACCCCCGGCAGGATTACAATCATACTTGTAAAGGAAAGCATGGGCTTCTGAATGATGGGAATCGCATAAATCATAAAAAGGTTCAGGGAAGGAGAAGCTGTTATAAAATCGGGGAGAGACTGACGGTTGAAATATGGATCTGGCATGGGATGATGAGAGGACAAGGAAATTCGCAACAAACGTCGGGCTCATAACAAGCAACGGCCCGCATGGCCACAACATAATGGCTGCTGAGTGGACTCACTATGTTTCCTACTCACCTGCGCTTGTCATGGTCAACATAGACGAGGACAGTGCGACTGCTGAAAATATAAGGGAAACAAAGGAGTTCGGCGTCAGCCTTGCCGCAGAGGACCAGAATGTTGTTTCAAGCGTCTCAGGGAGGTATACGGGAAAGGAGACCGACAAGATAGCCGTTCTCAGGGAGCTTGGGGTTGAATTCTATAAGGCAAAAAAGATAAACGTCCTCATGGTCAAAGGCGCTGCAATGAACGCAGAATGCAGGCTTGTGAAAGCTGAAAGGCTGGGAGACCATATGATGCTTGTCGGCGAGGTTGTTGAAATCGCAGCAAACGGAAGGATGCCGCTGTTCTACTGCATGGGAAAATACTGGAAGGCCGGGGAAGGCATGCAAAAGCCGGGCAAAGATGTCTTGGAAAGGATTGAAATGCTGGCGGAGAAGAACAGAAAGAAATAGCGTATGAAACTGACTGTGAACTCAAGGATAAGGCTTAACAACGGGATTGAAATGCCCATTCTCGGGCTGGGGACATGGCAGCTCAGGACAGGGAAGCAGGCAGAAAACGCGGTTCTGTGGGCCCTTGAGGCAGGATACAGGCGCATTGATACTGCAGCCATTTATGGCAATGAGGAGTCTGTCGGGAAAGCGGTAAGGAAAAGCGGAATTCCAAGGGAGGATATTTTCATAACCACAAAACTCTGGAATGCGGACCATGATAACCCTGAAAAGGCGCTGGATGTGAGCCTTAAGCGGCTGGGGACGGATTATGCTGACCTTTACCTTATCCACTGGCCGGTTGAGGGGAAACGCCTGCATGCATGGGAGGTCCTCGAAAAACTGCATGGGGAAGGCAGGTGCAGGGCAATAGGGGTGAGCAACTTCACCATAAAACACCTGGAGGAACTGCCTGCGCATACAGAGACATTGCCTGCAGTCAACCAGGTGGAGTTCAACCCGTATCTTTTCCAGAAGGAGCTCATGGAATACTGCTTTTCAAAAGGTATACAGCTTGAGGCTTACTGCCCTCTTACAAGAGGTGAAAAGCTGAAAGACCCCGGGCTTGCCTCAATAGCGCTGAAATACCGCAAAACCCCTGCCCAGATACTTATCCGCTGGTCGCTTCAGCATAACCTCGCTGTTATCCCAAAATCAGCCAAAAGGGAGAGGATAATGGAGAATTCGCAGGTCTTCGGTTTCAGCATATCGGAAGTGGACATGCGAAGGCTCGACGGCTTTAATGAGAGCTACAGGGTATGCTGGGACCCGGACGATATCCCATAGGCCGTTTTATATATCGGATAACCGATAGATTTAAATATAACCGTTCCTAATATATCGCATAACCAATATAACTGCCCGCATACAAGACGAGCTTGAAGTGCGGGAAACTATAAGGAGGTGGCAAAGATGGGATACGGCTGCTGTTCCGGGATGCGGAGCTTCCTTACAAAGGAGGAGAAGCTCGAGATGCTGAAGGAATACAAGGAAGCCCTTGAGAAGGAAGCCAGGGGCGTTGCGGAAAGGATAAAGGACTTAGAGAAGAACAACTGATGATGTTTTTCTTTCTTTCCATTTTTTCTTGTTACAATTTGAGCCCTTCCTTCTTTTCTTTCAACCTTTTTAGGCCTCTGTAATAATTCTGCCTCGGAGCTTCCTTTGAGACACCAAGCTCCCTTCCTATTTCGGAAAAATTCCTCGGGCCGTATCCGTCGAGACCGTAATGCCTTACTATTGATTCTCTTTGAGCTTCCGTCAGGTCGTCCAAAGCCTTGGCCAGCCTCTCTCTCCAGACATCTTGCATCCATTCAGTATGGTGGTCAGCCGAAGCATGGTTTTCCATGTTTTCCCACATATCTTCACCGTCCTCATTCGGGCTGTCAAGGGAAGGCTGGGACTGGAGATAGACTTCAAGCTTCCTAAAACCCCCCACGCTTATCTTGAGGCGCTTTGCCAGGTAACCTTCCGAAGGTCGCTTGCCATGCTTCATGTAATATTCCTGCCTGAGTTTCCGCATAGTTATCCCAAGCTCCTGTTTATTGACAGGGAGGCTCACATTCCTGATACCCTCTCCTACAGCCCTTTGCACAGCCTGCCTTATCCACCATGTTGCGTATGTTGAAAACCTGTATCCCCTTGTATAATCAAACTTTTCAACCGCCTTCATGAGGCCTATATTGCCTTCCTCTATAAGGTCAAGAAGCGGAACACCTGTTCCTGCGTACTTTTTCGCTATGCTCACAACGAGCCCTAGGTTGCAAAGGATAAGCTGCTGCCTGGCATGCCCATCCCCTTTCTCGATTTTCATCGCAAGCTCCCTTTCTTCCTGCCCGTTCAGGAGGGGTTGCTTTTCTATCTCCTTAAGATACTGCTTTACAGGATTATAGGGTCCGCTGTCATCCTCGAAGCCATCATATTGGGCCTCATCAAGATAGAAGTCAGGTTTCCCTCTATCTGCAGATAAGCCTGCGGAGCGCCTATTACCGTTCCTGTACGACATATCGTGTTATTTCACCCGCGGATTTAAAATTTTGGCATAGTGTGAAATCAAGCCCCAGGCGGGAATCGAACCCGCGACCTTTACCTTACCAAGGTCTGGCGGGACATTCAACTACTCGCATTCAAAGGCAGTTAGACGTATATCAACTTGATTTAATTTGGCTGATATACGTCAAGCTTCTTGTATGCGAGACATGTCCTAACGCTCTACCGGCTGAGCTACTGAGGCGCTGCTAACTTCCCGCCTACAAACTGAATTTTGAAGGCGGGTAACTTTTTGTATGCGGCATTCAGCTGTTCGAGATTATTTAAGCGATTTTCGTTATAAATATGATGAAAATAGACCAGCACGATACGACAGCAGTAGTTGTGAGGCACAATGGAAGGTTTTTGCTCATAAAGCGCGCAACACCCCCTGAAAAGGGTTTGTGGTGCTTCCCCGGAGGGCATGCGGATGAAGGCGAAACGATAAAAGAGTGCGCTGAAAGGGAAGCGAAAGAAGAGGCAGGCGAAATAGGGGTTGAAAAAGAGCCCTTCTACATTTTCACACATGAGCCCAGGCTGTTCCACAGGCACAGATGCCATGTGTTTTTCGGGAAGGTTGCGGGAAAACCTGACCCGGGCAAAGAGGCTGCTGATATAGGGTTCTTTTCCGTTGAAGAAATCAAGAAACTGGAGCTTACCCACTTTACGATTCAGATACTCAATCATATGGCTGATAAGGGACTGCTTGATGATGAATCTTGACAAAGGAACCGTCTATGCGCTGGCCGCAGCCCTGATGTGGACCGTGCCGGCAACGGTAACACGCATCCTCCTTTCTGAAATGTCGCCTGCTGAGATAGTTTTCCTGAGGACGCTGCTTGGGACGGCAGTTCTGTTTTTCATCATCATGCTTTTTGACCGCGGCTTCAAGGCAGTTAAAAGCGTCAACATACTCCCTTCGCTCATTCTCGGGTTTTTCTTCTTTTCCACTCTCTATTCTTTTGCTGTCAGCGTACAGCTAACTACAATAGCCAACGCCCAGTTCCTCACACAGATGGATATAGTGATTACTTTCCTCCTGGCGCATTTTGTCCTCAAGGAGTTTGCGACAAAAAGGCTATACGCAGCGCTCGCCCTCTCCGTGCTTGGCTCGTTCACCATATTCTTCAGCGAGATTGCTTTTGTCAGCGCAGAAGGCGCTTTTGGCGCGCTTGCCGGCCTTGGTTCAGCCGTATTCTTCGCTTTCTATACAATTGCTGCCAGAAGATTCTTCAGAAAAACAGACCACTGGACAATGGTCTTTGTTTTTCTCTTCGGCTCGCTCTTCGGCGCCATAGCCTCAGGCATATCGATTCCTACAATAAGCCCCTACTTCTGGCAGCTCCTCCTGCTTCTCGGCCTCTTCACCTCAATTCCATATCTGCTCTTCGCATGGTCCCTCAAATACACGCAGCCCCAGAGACCGGCAATAATAGGAAAGCTCACAGTAGTGACAACGCCCCTCTTTGCCTTTATTGTTCTTGGGGAAATACCTTTGCTCCACTCCATAATAGGGGGTTTCATAATATTTTTTGCGACCCTGCTGGTAATCCTTGAGAGGCCTCCAAACAGATTTAACCCCTGAGCACAAAACTGCATATGCAAGTCAAGGTCTCTTCCCCCGGAAAGATACATTTGATAGGCGAGCATGCGGTTGTTTACGGGAAGCCTGCAATACTTGCTGCGGTTGACCTTCGCTGCCACGTTACTGCAAGCCCGGATGAATCTGTGAGGATTTTTCTCCGGGATTATAACAGGAAGGCGGAGTTTGAAACCATGGAAACGCTTGAATTTGCGGATAAGCTAAGGGGGCTGTGGAGCGCAGGAATGGAGAAAAGCGATTTCTCAGGGCTTTTTTCCCTGATAAAAAAAGACAGGCTGAATCCGGTAAAAGCCATGGCAGGGCTCGCGCTTGAAGCCTTTGGGCTGGAAAACGGCATTTCCCTCGGGATAAAAAGCGGCATACCTGCAGGTGCGGGAATGGGCTCCTCAGCAAGCCTCGCAGTCTCTCTTTCCAGAGCAATCGCAGAAGCCAACGGGATAACACTTACCAGAGAGAGAAACAACGAGATAGCCTTTTCCATGGAGCAGATTATGCACGGAAACCCCTCAGGAGGGGACAATGCAGCTTGCTGTTATGGCGGAGCGATGTGGTTTGTGAAAGGCAGCCCTCCTGCAATCGAGAAAATAGATATTGCCGGCATGGCGAAGGCAATCATTGTGAACACCGGAGAGCCCAAAAAAACAACAGGGGAGATGGTTTCTATGATAAGGGGGCTGGAGGAAGGCTACAGGACTCCAAGGGTGGAAGAGCTTGGCAGGCTTGCCAAAAAAATGAGAGAAGCATTGGCTTCAGGCAATGCGGAGCAGACAGGGAAAATAATAGACAGAACTCAGGCGTTACTTGCCGAGCTTGGGGTAAGCACTTCTGAAATAGACGCGCTTGCCGGAGATGTGAGGAAGGCCGGAGGCCATGCGAAGCTCTGCGGCGCAGGTGGAGGGGGAATAGTCCTGTGCCTCCACAAGGATATGTGGGTTCTAAAAAAGATATTGTTCGACTACGCCTACGAGTGGTGGGAGTGCACCCTTGGGGCGGAAGGTGTAAGGATTGAGAGTTCAAATAAATAGGGAGCAGACCAAATTGATTAGATGGCAACAACGCTGCTTATAGTGAGGCACGCTGAAAGCGACTGGAACAAAGAAGGCAGGATACAGGGGGACAGCGACTTTTCAAAGCTCACCAAAAGAGGACTAAGGCAGGCGGAAATGCTCAGGGAAAGGCTGAAGGGCTTCAAAATAAACGCTGTTTATTCAAGCCCGCTTTCCCGCACGGTTGAAACCGCAAAAATAATCGCCCCCCGTTTGCGGATAAGAACCGAAAAAGGACTGAAAGAAAGGCACTTCGGCAGGCTGGAAGGGAGGTTCATGAAGGATGTGGAGAAGGAAGACAAAGAGGCTGTGGAATATTTCAGGAAGACGAGGAACTTCCCCTACAGGGATGTGGAGACTGTTGAGGAAATGGGTGAGAGGGGCTTGAAAGCATTGAAAAAGATAGCGAAAGCCAATGAAGGCAAAACGGTGCTGATTGTAAGCCACGGAGGCATAATAAAGGCAATCCTCAGGAAAATAATGAGCAGCCCGGAGCCCCATGCAAAAAGGATGGAGCAGGCCAACTGCTCGCTCAACATTATATCTTATGGCAGAGGCAGATTTTCAGTAAAAGCCCTGAACGAAACGCGTCATCTGGGAAATCTTATCACAGCGGTTTGATATAAACTCAGCCCTGCTTTTTAATCAGGGAGCAATATACAATTTATGAAGGCAAGCGCTGTTGCAAACTCAAACATAGCCCTTGTGAAGTATTGGGGCAAACGGGATGAAAGGCTTATCC
>CAYUWT010000022.1:8473-10423 GCA_964448625.1 uncultured archaeon | reverse complement strand
ATCCCACTTCGCACCCCTCCGCCTCTATTGCCGCTATATCCTCCTTCTGGAACAGGAATTTCTGCACATAGAGGCCGCCTTCCTTGTAAATACTCCCCTCGGATCTGGCATTAATCTCAATACCATTACAGAGTGCTGCCAGTTCAGCGCTCTCTATAGGGCCTGTTTCCCCTTCAACCTCCCCAGCTATTTTTATTGTCACAGTTTTGCCACCCTGCTCATGCAGGCCAAGCAACTCCTCAATCCTCCCAACACCCTCTTCCAATGCAACCTCCTCAGCCTCAATCTCCCTGCTCATCTCTGCAAGCCTCTCATAACCTTCTTCTATTTTTTTGTTGTTGGTACAGCCCCTCAGCTCCTGAAAAAAGGCCTCCTCCAGCCCTTCGCAACCGCCTATGCCGCACTGGCCTATGTTTTCCTTATAGTTTATCACGCATCTCTCCAGCTCAATCACCTCCTTCAGTATCCCTATAGATTCCTCCACCTGCTTCTTCCTTTTTGGGACAATCTCACATTTCTTTTCATCCACAGACTTGAACCTTTCCACAAGGCCGGGAATGATGCCTCCCCCCTCCCTGCTTACAAGCCCCTCGACTATTTTTCCTGCCTCTTCCACAGCTCCCTCCCTTCCGACAGAACTAGCCGGCTCTCCTGCTGGAGGCCTGACAGCCTTTTCGATGACGTTCTCAATGCAATGGTATCTCGAGCCTTCAACACCCTCGAATTCGGTACCTTCTATAAGCCTGCAGGTAGCTTTACTCTCGCATGGCTTTGCTTTAAGCGGATCGCATTCCTGCCCTGTCTCTGCGGGCAGGTAGCCCGTGCGCTCAGGCTGGGAGACAACGCTCCCTGTAAGCGGCCCTAACTGCAGCTGAACCTCGGTTTCAGCAATATTGTTTTCCTCATCCTGTTCCTCAATAACATCATCAGGGTCAGCATATACCTTTACCTTTCCCGGAAGCTCTCCCGACTTCCATTTCACCACAAACCCCGGCAGGTCAGCAGGCCGCCTTGCTTTGAGCCCTCCTGCAAAGAATGTGCTTACTGCTGTTCTTTCATTTATGGATATCTTGAGTCCGAAATCCTCCGTTATATCCGCATCCCCCTTGTTCTCCACAAAGAAACCCACCTGCAGGTTCTCCGCATCTAAAACCTTTGCGCTCAGGCCATAAACCTCAATATCATAAGTGCCTGCAGCCTTCCCTTTAGGAGGGGGCCTTTCAGCTTCCTCCCGGCTTAAATCAGATGCCTTGCCTTCCAGCCTGTTGTTAGAAATGTCTCTGTCCCCGGGTACTGTTATTTTCGCTACTATTGTGTCTCCTGGAGAATAGTCAAACCTTTGGTCCGAAGAAATCGCGGAAGCGGAGGAGTGGAAGAAAAGGGCGTTGAACTCCCCTCCGGCTCCGAGAGATAGAGACACAGGGTATTCAGCTTTCTCGCCATTATTCCTGTTGGTTATAGAAACGGTGAATGTTCCTGTGAACAGCTCCCCGTTGTTCCTTACAGTAGCATACCCCTCATCAGAATATATTCTGATATCCATAAGCGCAAGATCTGTTCCTCCCCCTTGTCTTGCGGTGCTCAAGAAGCATTCGCCCATAGCAGTTGACGCCCCTCTGACTCCCCCGGATATGAAGCCTGCGACAACCTTTACTATAGTCTCGAATGTATCGCAGCCTTTGACACTGCCGGTTTCCTTGGCTCTGCATTCCGCCTCCGCCATCTCAAGCTCTGACTTTGCTTCCTCAAGACTTTTTTCCTGCTCTATAAGCGTTTCCAGATAATCCGTGCCTCCATATGTTTCAATCCCAGCCTCCTCTTCAAGCGGCGCCTCACTTTCAGCCGGGATAAAAACAGCAGGGAAAGGTATCAAAAAAAGGAGTATTATAAACACAATTTTCAGATAAGACTCCATGTTAATTTGTTGGTAGCAGCCGGTTAAAAATGATA
>CAYUWT010000022.1:0-8463 GCA_964448625.1 uncultured archaeon | reverse complement strand
AAGCATGGCATCAGTCATGTTCGACAACGTGCAGATAGAGCTGCTCTGCCATGCCGGTTTCAGGATCAAGACCGACGAGAAAACCATCATAATAGACCCCTTCAGGCTGGAGAAGGAATTTGAGGCTGACATACTGCTCATAACCCATTCGCATTTTGACCATCTTGACCCGCCTTCAGTCAAAAAGGTGAAAAGAGAGAAAACAATATGCATAGCGCCTCCAGACTGCCATGAGAAGCTGGGGAAGGCGCAGGCTCTGAGACCAGGAGAGAGGGCAGAAATCGGAGGGATTAAGATTGAAGCTCGGGAGGCATACAACACAACCAAGTTCAGGAGCCCCGGCCATGTATTCCATCCAAAAGGCTTAGGAGTCGGCTACCTCATAACCGTTGGCAATGTGGCCCTATATCACACAGGAGATACTGACAACATACCCGAATTCAGGGATATGCGTGGCAGGGCCGGTGTCCTGCTGCTGCCTGTGAGCGGCACTTATGTCATGACGCCGCATGAGGCAGCTGACGCTGCAAAGATGATCAACCCCAAGATGGCCATACCCATGCATTATGGGGTGATAGTCGGCACAGCAGAAGATGCGAAGACCTTTAAGAAGGCTTTCCCCGGTGAGACAAAGATACTTGCCTGAATTGTTCCACAAAGTAATTAGGCGCAATCAGCCTATTTCTTGAACCTTCCGATTCTCTTGGCCAGATCCACATGCGTGAGGAAAAGGCTCCTGCAGCAGTACCTATCGAGCTCCAGCTTATCCAGCACTTCCTGCTTTGAATAGCCTTTAGCTACCTGCTCATTGAACTCCTCCCACTTGTGGCCCACAGGTTTCCCGCAAGTTAAGCAGCGTATTGGTATAATCATAGGATTCTACTAATTTTTCTGCTATATAAGCATTTCATGAGAGCCGGTCATTTTGGCAGCCTTACCGAAGAAAGCAGGCTTATGTAACCCTCCAGCCTCTTGAGCTCGCTTTCCAGAACGCTTATGGTCTTCATCACCTTCACCTTCTCCTGCCCTTCCAGCTTCTCCAGCTCCTTCTTGTCCTCCTCGAACTGCACAATGGAATTCTTTATCCCCTTCATTATCTTGATTGTTATGGCATTCTTGAGGCACTCCAGAAGGTCTCCGGACAGGCTCACGTAAAGCTTCCTGTCAGATGTCTTTTTCATTTTCCTTATGACCCCCAGCACCTCCAGCAGGTCGAGGCTTAACGAGAGCATTCCTGCGGAATAGCCGGTTTCAGCGGCAAGCTCCTGCAGGGAAAGAGGTTTGGAATGCACAAGCAGCACCCCTATTATTTTTCCATGCAGCGAGGAATAGCCCAGGGAAGCGGCCACATCCGCAAAGGTCGACAACACCCTCCTTTCTATAGCCTGCTCAGCGCCCTCCTCCCTCATCATACATGTCTTCCTTTTGATATTTAATAGCTTATCAAACTACCGCATACAAATTTAATCTTGGATACGGGTAGTTAAATCATGGGCAAGCGAAAGGGCTTCATACACCTCATAGAGATAATCTTCATAAGCATCGTTGTATTGCTGCTCCTGAACCAGTTTACAGTGATACCGCCTGCGCGCAGCAGCTGGGACAGGGAGAAGCTTGCGCTTATTGGCAGCGATTTGCTCTTTTCCCTGGACATGACGGGAATTGACTGGTTTGACAGGGGGCAGGTTTCAGCCTCCATCGAAAAGGCCCTCGAAGTGACGAACGTAAGGCATTCCGTTTCCATAAGAAACGCTTTGTCCCCCTCCCTTTCCGTTGGCTGCATATGCACGCTGCAGGAGCTCTCCATTCTCCAGGGATATCTTGAACCCTTCGCAATAAACAACCGCACAATCAATTTTACCGTAACAAGAATAGAGCACACATCGCCAGCTTTCCCCGTTTCGCATGATGCGATAGTCATAGGCCAGACCTCTTTTCTCTCGCAGAACCTCACTTCCCTTCAGCAGGATATGGAGACATACCTGTCAACGGGCAGGGGTTTGGTTGCCTTCTCAGACCCGCTCTCCCCCAATGAAGTCCAGCGCGGGATTTTCGGTTTAAAATCCCTTCCATCTCCTGCAAGCGGCTCTGTTGTCTTTTCGGATGCGGACAATGAAGCGACAAGAAAAATAAGGAGGCTGCTCTTTTCCATCCCCGGGACAAACCTTACAGGCAGGCCTTCGGCCTCCTTCGGGCAGCAGGCAAACACAACCCTCTCAGCCCAGCCAGGCTTTGCAGCCCCATTGCAGGTTGAGGGCAGCGAAGCAGCTGCAATGATTTTGGGAAGAAAGGATTCAGGCAAGACAGGCTGGCTTCTGCGCGGCATTGAGAACGAAGGCGTTTTGCTCAAAGCGCTTGTGCTTTACGCAGCGCCCGATATGCTGGAGCTGATAAAGGCTGACATGAAACGCCCTTTAACATTCTCTCTCTTCAAAATCATAGGGGAAAATGATTACAGCCCGGGAATGTTCGAGGCGTATGAGGTCATCCTGAAACTGGAGTTTGCGTTTTGAGCAGTAGGGGCTCTTAGGAGCGCTTTTGGAGATTCTTATGAATTAGCGTCAGATACTCCTCAAAGCTCCTGTATTCGCCTTCCAAAAACTCATAAAGCAGTTTGGCATATTTCTGCGGCACCTCTTCGTATGTTGAGATCATCATATCTTTCATCCGTATTGTTTCCGGCAACCTGAGACCTTTTTCCACATTTAATGGTTTCGTATAAATAGGAAATCCTTCATGAGCCCTGTAGCCAGCGACGTAAATTGTTTCACCCTTTCTGTCTGTATCACCAAAGTCTAAGCAAACCCCTTCTTCCTGAGCCAGCTGGCATGGGTTTTGTTGTAAAACCATAGTATGTCCCCCTTCTCATCCCCCTCAACGCTCCATGGCTCAACAAGGACAATATCTCCTACATGAACCCATATCCTTTTCCTGAAGCGGCCGGGTATGCGGCACATCCTTCTCTTCCCGTCCTTGCACGCAATCCAGAAGCGGCTTGCTCCCAGCAGCTCTTCCACCACTCCCAGTATCTCCCCATCGCGCGGCATCCTTACGCGGATTACTTCTTCTTCCATAATTACGTTATATTGCACTCTACAGTATTAATATAAGCACCAGAATATGTTTATGGATTTGCGGTTTTCTTTTTCGCTATGACCCTTTTCTTTCAGCCAAACGTCCCGCATTCGGATAGTTACCCGCATACAAAATTAATATTGAATGCAGGAAGTTTAGTGTATGCGGGTAGTTTAGCGCGTCAAGCTCGTTTGGAAAAGGGAAGTTTATTTTTGGATTAAACCTTTTTGACAAGCTCATATGGAAAAAGGTTTATTTGGACAGCGTCACGAAGCGTATGATAAGCACAGCGATTATTATTATGGTTATCAATATGACAGCGGCAATCCTCAGCTCGCTGCTCTGGAGTGCCGGAAAGCGGCCTGTGACGTTGCCTGCAGTAATGTTGGGCTTGGCCTGGGCAGTCTGGTTGACTATGGATGCGTTGAGGGTGACCCCTTTCTGCTCTGCAGGCTTTATAGTGGCGTTCTTTTCAGGTTCCGGCTTCTTTTCCTCCGCCACCTTTTCCGGCGGCTTTGTTTCAGCAGTAGCGGGGGCAGCCTCATATTCAGCCGAGCGCCTCACTGCAATATCTACCTCTGCCTTCCCCTCCGTAAATTTCCCCTCTGATTCAACTTCTATGTCAAACCTGCCCTCCTTCGTCTCTATGGGGGGCGATATGTAGAGGTATATATTCCTTTCCTCGTTGCTCTCCAGGGTGACCTCAGCGGGCTCAAGGTATACCCATGCAGGGCCGGTTAGCTTGAACGTGAAGCTGTTTTTCCTTTCCCCTGTGTTCTTTACAGCCACGGGTAAAGCGGTTGACTTTGCAGTCTCAACGGTGACGGAATCGTTGACTTTGAGAGCAGAAGAATAGCATGCTTTTGTCTCCTTAACGCTCAGCGTTGCGGAATCACGCAGCGTCACATGGGAGCTTGAGGCTGTCGCTTCCAGGGACCTTTCCCCGGCCCTTGAGTCGCACGGTATGGGAAGCGAGTATGAAACCTTCCTTTCCTGCCCTGTGGCCAGCTCAACCTGCTGCGTGCTGTTGCCGAAGGAAACCGTATATTTATCCGCAAGCTTCCCTGTGTTCTTCAGGAGCAGTTCAAAATCAACGGTGTCGCAGCCGCAGGCAATTGCTTTCTCAGGCGAGATGCTGAGGCTGGAGGCATAGCAGTTCTCCGCGTTTATTATGGCAAACGTCTTGTCCGTAACAGTCTTTCCCTCAGCCCTTACGTTGACTGTTCTGGTCCCTGTGAAATTCGTAGTGACATGGAGCTTTACCGTTTCCGTTGCCCCGGGCTTCAGGGTCACCTGTGCTTTCGCAAGCGAGCCTGTATCCGTTTTCAGCGTCACAGTCTCCTCAAGTGAGCCCGTGTTCTTCACAATCACATCATAATCTATCCCGGAGCCCGAGCACACCGTGCTCTGCACCGGCGATATTACCACAGCAATATCCCTGCATTCTATAGTTTCCACCGTGCCTGTAAGCTTCCTCACATCCTGCCTGTTCTTCTCGGACGCTATGATTATTGTGAACTCGGATTTCCCGGTCTGCACCGGCCGGACTTTCGCAGCAACTTGCTTGGTTTCCCCTTTCTTCAGCGACAGCCTGTCCTGCACAGTCACAATGCCCGAGGAATCAATAATGTAAGAGTTGTCCCCTCCGAGGTTTTCAACCTTGACGGTGAACTCCGCTTCCTCCCCCAGGCACAGTTTTTTCGACTCAGGAGACAGGGAGGCAGCAAAGCTGAAACAGTCGGCTGACCTGAGCTTCACGGTATCGCTTCCCACAGCGCTGCTCGTTCTTGACCTTGCGGAAACAACTATTTCCTGCTCCCCTTTTACATCAGCAGGCGGGCTCACAGCAACTGTCACTTCTTTTGACTGGCCGCTGTTCAGCGCAATAGATTTCGGCTCCACGTTTGCCCATGCCACTTCCTTTCCCCTGTGCAATGCTGCAAGCTGGAATGTTTCAGCCACCTTGCCCGCATTGGTCACTTTTACAGCATATTTTATTGTCTCCAGGTTCTCGCTGCATATCTCCTGCGTTTTTTCAGGCGCGTCAACATCGACCGCATGGCATGAAAGGACCTCTATCTCGAAGCTCTGTGAAAGCTTCTCTCCTGTCAGGCCGCTTTTGGCATTGACGCTGATTTTGTACACACCGGGAGCCACATCAGGCACCGTTATCCAGAAGGGGTCTACCAGCTTCGTTTCACCGGCTTTTACGAAAAAATCAGGGGATATAAAGCCGTTCCAGCCTTTTGGGAGGCTTAGGGAGAGGGAATAGGTATCCGGCCTGTCAAGGAAGTTTGTGATGAAAACAGGCATGTCGTTCTTGTTCAGCGGAGGGGTGTCCTCGAGTATGGTGGGGCATGTAGAAACAGGCTGGAACAATTTCACTTCCATGTCAAAGCCCGCTGCGCTTGCTGCCTGGACAAACAGCAGGAGCGCTGAAACGATCACCGCTGCACCCAGCATAGAATTATTCATATGGTTTACTTATCAGTTGATTTTTTATTCTTAACTACCGTTTCAGCGCTTTGTACTCCGCATGTAATGCATGCGTAACCTTACCGTCTGATCTGCTCCTTTATCCTTCTCAGTGTTTCAGAGTAGCGCTGTCTTGCAACCCCTTCAGCCTTCTGCTTAACAGCTGCTTCAGCCTGCCGTTTTTTCAAACCGGCCATCTGCTCCCTTATTTTCCTGAGCCTTTCAGAAGGCTTCCTTGGCTCTGCGCCCTCCTCCGAAACCCCGGTTTGCACATTATATTTCTTGAAATACGCAATGCCCGCTATAACAAGGATAATTACTATGGTAATTAACACTATTGCCTTTCCTGTGGCGGTGTTAAATAAATCAAATATGCTCTCCTGCTCTTTCTCACCCTCTGCTGCCGGAAGGGAACCGTACAGGATGATCTTTTTCCCGAATGTTGTGCCTTCTGCTTCAGCCTTTGCAAACAGATTGAACTCCTTCAGTCCGAGGTTCTTTGGCGTGACAAGCACAAAGAGATCCTTTTTTCTGCTAACGAAAACCTTCGGTTCAAGGCTTATCCAGTCGCTTGGTATGCCTTCGTGGGACAGGACAAAATTCTGAGGCACCGCAGTTTCAATGGTTATCTTCACAGCCTTTCCCTCCCCTGCCTCTGCGTCAAGGTGTGTGGGGTGGAATGTGACTGCAGTTTCCGCAGGTTCCCGTTCCTCTTCCGGCCCCTGGAGGCTTATGATTGCCAGTTTATCAGAGAGGACCTCGAAATCCTTAATCAGCATATCAGAAACGCCGCATGCGCTTTCCGCAACAACGGCAATCCTGTGGCTGCCGGCTTCAGGGAACACCCTGAATGTGTGCCTGTATGCCTCCCGGGAGAATAACTCTTTTCTGAAGACTTCCTTCACCGCGCCGTCCAGATACAATATGATATCAACAGCCTGCTTCGTGTTTCCCGTGTTCTCCACATCAGCCGATAATGTTGCCGGCTCTCCGGCAAAGCTGCGCGTAGTGAAATCAACCCCTTCTATGTCAACCCCGCATGCCTCCGGCTCCTCGAAATCCAGTCTTTCCCTCTCAAAATCAATCCTGAAATCATCATCCTCATCATCCCTGTCCTCCCTACCTTCCCTGTCCAGCACCACATGCGTAATCCCCTCATCATCAGTGTCCCCGCAGCCGGCCTTTGCCTCAACAATAATGTCCGTTGAGCCTCTGGTGAAGCGGTGCCTCAACTCGAATGTTTCAGTCTCGCCTGCACTCAGCCTCTCGCTCTCCTTGTCCAGAAACTCCCCGTCCTCGAAAAACCTTGCCTCTACGCTTGTGCTCTCCGAACCCGTGTTCTTTATCCTCGCCTCAATCACATCCCCGTCCACATCGATATCTATAATATCTATAGAGCACGAGTCATGGCTTGCGTATGCAGGCGTTGCCAGCGCAATCATAATCACAAGTGTTGCAGCAGGCCAATAAATCCTCCAATTCATAACTACCATTAAGTGATAAGTATTTAAAAGCATTTCGGTGCCTTAAAGCAGCCTATATTTATCCGTAAAATATTAATTTACCTATGGACCCGGCTGAGGAAAGGCTGCTTGCGGAAACAGAAAAATGGCTCTCCCGCCTCGAGGAAAAAGCGGCCTCAATGAAAGCGCTTAAAAAATCAAAAGAGCTTGACAACTCAATGGAGAACATCAGCGCATATATAGAGGACTGCAGGCATTTCCTCTCCCAGAAAGACTACATAAATGCATTTGAGGCTGTTGTATATGCGTGGGGGATTCTTGAGACGCTGGAGAGGCTTAAGCTTATTGAGTGCAAAAAGGGCACATGAAAACCATAAAAGCCGCAATCTTCGACCTCGACGGCGTGCTTGTGGACACGGAGTATTACCAGTGGCAGGGCTGGGTGCGCGCATTAAAGCCTTACAGGGTAACGCTTTCCAAAGAGGAATATTTTGAGTATGCGGGAAAGAGGGGGGATATAATAGAAGGCGAGCTTGCGGGAAAATACAGCCTAAGCGTGAAAAAGGGCTCTCTGCATGAGGCAAAAAAGAAACAGATGCTCGAATGGTTCAGCTCTGAAAAAATAAAACTCATGCCTTACGCGGGGGAGGCAGTTGAATTCTTTGCAAAGAAAAGGCTGAAGATCGCGCTTGCTTCAGGCTCCCCGCGGGAGGAGGTGATGCTCAAGCTGAAAAATACAGGGCTGATGAGACTATTTCCTGTTATAGTGACAGGCAGTGATGTTGAAAGGGGCAAGCCTTACCCGGATATATACCTCCTTGCGGCCGAAAAGCTCAGATTAAAACCCGGAGAGTGCATTGCTTTTGAGGACACGCAGTTTGGCGTTCAGTCAGCCAAAGATGCAGGGCTTGCATGCTTTGCGATACCCTGCGAATACACAAGAAAACAGGACTTCTCAGGGGCCGGCAAAATTTTCCGGGATTTGAAGGAAGCCGTAGAATGGACAGCAAGGCATTATAAATTGTGATTCCCGCAGTTAGAATAAAAACCCCGCAATCAAGGAAATGGAATGCACAAAATCCTTGTTGCAATACCCAGCAACATAGGCGATAATCTTGCGAAGACTGTGATTATGGCCAACATGACCTGTCTGAATGCGCTCAAGGAAGCGGAGGATGGCGAGAGGAAAAAATTTGAGAAGGACGGGTGCCAGATTGTTGTTGTTTCCGTGCTTGACACCCCTGATGTGGAAAAAATAGAATATAACGCGAAAAAGAACGGCCTCAACTCATGCTGCCTTTCAGCGCAGCAGGCAGGCCTCGGGGGCGACCAGCAGGTCGTTGCAGTCGGCCCGCATGATGAGGCCCTTTTCAACAAGCTCTCGGCAAACCTTCGTCTGTTTGGGAGATAGCATGGCCTCCTTCAGCCTTGACAATAAGTTCTCGATATC
>CAYUWT010000021.1:0-10437 GCA_964448625.1 uncultured archaeon | reverse complement strand
TCCTTGAACTTTTGTATTTTTTCTGGCTGCGGAAATCCCATAAACTCAACTTAAAGTTACCTCTCACATACTTCTCTGCAACCATCCTCGCAGCGCTCCCTTGGGGTGTTTTTGCCCTTGGACAGACAGGTTCTGCAGGCACAGAGCTCTGGCTGAAATTCGATTTAATAAATATCCCATACATGCTCTACAAATTCTCGGCTGCGATTGATCTCTCCACCCTCCTGCAAATCTCCCCGCTTCTCCTGCTTGCTTCACCAATCGTCCTGGCAGCCTTCGCATACGGCATAATTACCCGCATATTAATGTGCGGGAAATTTTCAGCAGGCAAAAAAGGCAACATATTTTTCCTGTGGTTCGCCATCAGCCCCATCATATTCTCAACCCTCATATCCCTCATAATACCCGTTCTCCATTTCCGCTTCCTTTCCTACCTCCTCCCCCTCTTTGCAGTCGGCGCAGGCCGCGTAATAGAAGCAGACAAAAGGCTCGCATATCCCCTGCTTGCAGCCATTTTGGCTTTTTGGCTTTACTTGGACATTTTATACTACAGGTTTTCCAGCTATGAAATGTGGAACGATAAAATCGGGTTGTAATCGGCAAGCATTTATTGACAGCTTATAACACAAAACCATGCGGGTGAATGGCACTCATTACAGGACGGTATGGCTCGAAAACACCACAGTCAAAATGATAGACCAGGCGTTATTGCCGCACAGATTCGAGATACTCTCCCTCCCAAATCATACAGACACTGCAAAAGCCATCAAGGATATGAGAGTGAGGGGAGCAGGTGCGATAGGCGCAACTGCAGGCTATGCCATGGCACAGGCAGCCCTCGGAGCCCCCGGAAATAATTTTTTCAGCTATCTGCAAACGGCAAAAAAACTTATAGAAAATACAAGGCCGACAGCCCAGAATCTGTTCTATGCGACAAACAGGGTTTTCAGTTCAACAAAAAATCTCCCCCCATTGCAGGCCAGAAAAGAAGCAGTGAAAGCAGCCCAAGCAATAGCAGATGAGGACGCCGAAAATTGCCGCCTTATAGGCATGCATGGCTCAAAGCTGATAAAAAACAACAGCAGGATACAAACCCATTGCAACGCAGGATGGCTGGCCTTTGTTGATTACGGTTCAGCCCTCTCCCCCATATATCAAGCAGCCAGGGAAGGCAGGGAAGTTTTCGTTTACGTGGATGAGACAAGGCCGCGCGGACAAGGGGCAAGCCTTACAGCATGGGAGCTGGCAAACGAGAATATAAACCATGCAATAATAGCCGACAATGCTGCCGGCTACCTGATGCAGCAGGGGAGGGTTGACATGGCTATTGTGGGCGCGGACCGCATATGCGCAAACGGAGATGTGGCCAACAAAATAGGCACATACGAAAAAGCCCTGTGCGCAAATGAAAATGGGATACCATTCTACGTTGCAGCCCCCACAACAACAATAGATTTCAGCTGCCCTTCAGGCAAGGATGTTCCCATAGAAGAGAGGAGCGGCGATGAGATACTTTACGTTTCCGGCCTGGACAGCAGAGGCTCCATATCGCGCGTTCTAATCGCGCCAAAAGGCAGCAATGCAGTCAACCTTGCCTTTGACCTGACGCCTTCAAGATTCATCACGGGCATAATAACTGAAAAGGGGATATTCAGGCCTGTGGAAATAAAAAAACTGAAGAAAATAAAAAAATAAAACTACTTGCTCTTTGTGATATCAAACACTTCCTTCAGCGCAACAATGAATGTAGCCCCTGCAATAAAGGCTATGAAATGCGCAAGTATGCTCTGCGCATCAACAAAACCCAAAGTCAAAGCCGTGCCCGCGCTGCCTATGGCTGTGAGACCCGCAATCCCCGCTATTATCAGGGCCACTGAGCTTGCCAGAAACTTCTCCACCTCTTTCCCTGTCACATTGAGGAGACCCACTAAAACACCGAGCACTGCCAGTCCAGGCAGAGCCCAGGGCCCCCAATTGACAACCCCTGCAACCACTGATATCACCAAGCCCACAATAAAGGCTATGCGTCCGATTTTCTCCTCCATAAGATTTAATTACACCCAGTATTTAAATGCACATATTCCGCCGGTCTTAATCATGCTCATTAAGTGACCGGCGGTAAAAGCCTTCTTTTCCCGTTACCAAATATCAACAGGCAGCTCACGCTGCCTTGGAACAAGGAGGTGTAGCATGTCATTCCCAGACTAGGCTGGAAAGGTATCACACGCGGTTCATATCTGAGACGAGGAATTCGGTTGACAAGAGGGTGTTCCCGAGACCTCTGTTGAAGAAGATTGAATGCAGAAGGCATGTTGAAGGCTATGCGAGGGCATGCAGGTATAACGTGAGGCAGCTGGTTTATGTGTTCTACGTTAACGGAATAGATGTCAGGTGGCTACGTACGAAAGGTTGTTGAATTCTGTCCCAAAGCCGATATGCATCGCGAAGCAATTAGACCACTACAATGGTATTGTATTTTAACCATACAAACCATACCATATTGGATATGACACTTGATTCCTTCTTCAGGCCGAAATCCGTTGCGGTTATAGGCGCAAGCCGCGACCCCAAAAAACCCGGCCATGTCATTTTCAGGAACCTTCTGGAAAGCGGATACAAAGGCAGGGTAACCCCTGTAAACATACACGCTGAAACCATATTGGGCGTAAAGTGCTACTCCTCAATTATGGCGGTGAAAGAGAAGGTCGAGCTTGCAGTTATAGCCATACCAGCCCCATTTGTTCCAGAGGCTCTTGAGCAGTGCGGAAAGGCAGGTGTAAAAGCGGCAATCATATTAGCCGGCGGTTTCAGCGAAGTTGGAAACAAAGAGCTCGAGAACAGGACAAAGCAGATGCTGAAGAAATATAAGATGCGGGCCATAGGCCCCAACTGCTTGGGGCTCTATGATGCTTATTCCGGGATAGACACGCTTTTCAACCCGAAATACAAGCTCGGCAGGCCGGCTAGCGGGCCTATATCATTCATATCCCAGTCAGGGGCCATACTGACAGCAGTTGCCGACTGGATGAGCATGAAGGGCTACAGGGCAAGCAAATTCATATCATACGGCAACGCCATAGATGTTGACGAAGCTGAACTGTTAGAATACCTTGCAAAAGATCCGCACACAAGGGTTATCTGCATTTATATAGAGGGTGTCAGGGAAGGAAGACGTTTCTTTGAGGCAGCTAAAAATGTCTCTTCCCGAAAGCCTATCATAGCCCTGAAAGGCGGCATTACAACGTTTGGAAGCAAGGCAGTTGGCAGCCACACTGGCTCCCTCGCAGGCTCAGCCCGGATATACAGCGCTATGTTCAGGCAGGCAGGCATAATAGAAGCCACCAACATGGAATCCCTGTTTGACATAGCACGCACACTCTCCAAACAGCCAAAACCAAAGGGCCCAAGGGTGCAGGTGATAACAGACGGCGGAGGCTTCGGGATTCTTGCAGCTGATCACATTTACAAATACGGCCTCCAGCTTGCAAGGATGAGCCCATCCTCCATAGCCTCCATAAAGAAGCAACTTCCTCCACATATAGTTACAGATCCCATAATAGACCTCACAGGCTCAGCGGATGAAAATGGCTACAGGACAGCTATAAACGCAGCACTCGATGACGATAATGTGGATATACTGATGGTTATAGCACTCTTCCAGCTCCCCTCCCTCGGCGGGGAGATAGTAGATGTGATAGCTGAAGCAAATTCGATGCGAAAGAAACCGATGGTGTTCATCGCAGCAGGCGGAAAGTTCACAGAAATGCTCAAGAAATCAATAGAGGACAACGGGGTTCCGACCTTTTCTTACCCAGAGCAGGCAGTAATGGCGATAAAAGCCCTTGCGGATTATTCGAAAAATTCAAAACTCCATTAAGCGGGTCGCATACCTCATCTCAACTGGATACTTTGTGCAATTGTTTTGAAATCAGCAGACTTCGAAGTCTTTTTTAAAGACGTTCATACATGGAAAGCAGCTTTTTATGTCCAATGACAATTCTCATTCATGCCCACAAACCTGCGTAGGGATTTTATCGAAGGAACGTTCCTTGATAACGAGCTCAATCCTTCATTCCGTGAAGCAGATGCCGTAATCTTCGGCGCAGCATTCGACGGCACTGCAAGCTACAAGAAGGGCACGCGCTTCGGCTCCTATGCAATCCTTGACGCAAGCCACCAGATAGAATACCAGCCGCCTTTCATCCGCGAGAGGCTCACAGACAAGGTGAAGATAAATTTCGCCGGCATTCTCGATTACCCTGAAACCAGCGGGCTTGATGAAAAGAGGATAGAAGATGTTTCTAGAAAGGCTGTGAAAGACACAAAAGACATTGCTCTTGAAATTCTCAGGGCAAAAAAGCTCGCAGTCCTTTTGGGAGGCGAGCACTCAATAACCAACGGCTCTCTTGAGGCTATTGCAGAGCTTTTCAACCCGAAAGATGTAACCATTCTCCATATAGATGCGCACCTTGATATGCGCAAGGCCTTTGAAGGGCTAAAATACAGCCACGGGAGCTTCATGTTCAATGCGATAGAAACGGGTTTCAAAACAGTTCATGTTGGAATAAGGGACCAGATAGGCTCAGGCGATGCAGGAGGCGAAGCCGAATATCTTGACAATAAAAATCTCTGGGGAAAAATATTCTTCTGCGCAACCCAACCGCAAGAATATTATGATTTATTCAAACTGAAGCAGAGAGAGAACCTTATTTTTAATGGAACCTTATCCGAAAAACAGACATCAAAAATAATATCCCTCATTGGCACAAAATACATCCACATAACAATAGACGTTGATGGCTTCGACCCGGCATTCTTTCCCGGCACAGGGACACCGTTGCCTCATGGCCTGACGCTTGCTTCCGGGGAATATCTCCTCTATCGCGTTCTCAAACATGCAAAAAAGAAAGGCATCAATCTTCTCGGTTTTGACATAGTTGAAACATCCCCACTAATAGCGGCAAACGCGAAAAGCTACTCAGCGCAGAATACAGCCAGCACACAGACCGAGATGAACGCAGCATTGCTCGTTTACAAGCTGCTTTTGTGGAATTATTTTGAGAGATTTCTTAAATGAATTCGGCCTTTTATTAAAACAAACCAAACATAATCTATGCCCATCCCCCTCCACAAAAACTACATAAACGGCAAATGGACTCCCTCTTCCTCAGGCAAAACCTTTGAAAGCCTCAACCCCGCAACAGAACAACCCATAGGGAAATTCCAGCTCAGTACAGCAGAAGATATCAATGATGCAGTAGAGGCTGCTGAAAAAGCTTTCAATTCATGGAGTTCAACGCCAGCTCCTAAAAGGGCCCGGATAATACTAAAAGCCGCAGAGCTGCTGAGAAGGGAGAAACAGAGGCTCGGAAAGCTTGTAACAACAGAAATGGGCAAGGTGCTGCCTGAGGCTCTTGGCGATGTCCAGGAAGCCATAGATATGGCCGAATATGCGGCAGGAGAGGGCAGAAGGCTGTTTGGGAGAACCACCCCAAGCGAGCTGCAGGACAAGTTCTGCATGTCGGTAAGGATGCCTTTGGGCGTTGTCGGCCTCATCACCCCATGGAACTTCCCCATAGCCATACCTTCATGGAAAATCCTGCCTGCCCTTGTCTGCGGCAACACTGTTGTGTTTAAGCCGGCAAGCGACACACCCCTTTGCGCAATTGAATTTGTAAAAATCCTCGAAAAGGCAGGGGTTCCGAAAGGGGTTTTAAACCTGATTACAGGTTCAGGCAGCGAGGTTGGCGGCGCAATAGTAAAACACAAAAGCGTAAGGGCAATCTCCTTCACAGGCCACCGCGATACTGGGGAGTGGATAATGAAGAACGCAGGGCTTAAGAAGGTCGGTCTGGAGCTTGGCGGGAAGAACGGGATAATAGTAATGCCTGATGCGGACATGCAGCTTGCAGTAGACGGCATAATATGGGGCGGCTTCGGGACCGCAGGCCAGCGCTGCACAGCCGCAAGCAGGGTGATTGTGAATGAAAAAATAAACCCAGTTCTTGAAAGGAAGCTGAAGGCAGGGGCAGAGTCTTTGAGGCTTGGGAGCGGCCTTTTGAAAACAACCGACGTTGGCCCCTTAATCAACAAAAATGCTGCGGAAAAAACACACAAATATACTGAAATAGGCATTGAGGAAGGCGCAAAATTGCTGACAGGAGGTGATAAGCCCAAAGGGAAAGGATTCTTTTACAAACCAACAATCTTTACGGATGTTGCTCCTGACATGCGCATAGCGCAGGAGGAGATATTCGGGCCTGTCGTAAGCCTCATCCAGGTCAGCAGCATAGACGAAGCGATAGATGTTGTGAACAGCATAGAATACGGGCTGAGTTCAGCAATCTACACAAATGACATAAGAAACGCGTTCCTTGCAATCCAGAAGATAGAGACAGGAATAACCTACATAAACGCAAGCACCATAGGGGCGGAGGTCCACCTCCCATTCGGCGGCGTAAAAGCAACAGGCGGGCATAAAGAGGCAGGCTGGGCCGCTATAGAGGAATTTTCAGATGAGAAGGCGGTTTATATAGACTATTCAGGCAGACTGCAGAAGGCGCAGATTGATTGAGCATGGCAATCGAAGCAGGTATTGCATTCGCTTTTATTGCAATGATCGCGTGGGGCATAGGCAACTTCCTCAACAAGAAGGCCGTCCTTGAAGTTGGCGTGCTTGGCTCCTTCATCTACAAAGGGTTTTTCCTGCTGCCATTAGTATTCTTGGCAACGCTGGCGACAGGCTTCACGATAGATATTCAGTTCATTCTCCTTACCATCGGAATATCAATAATAGGGTTTTTCCCTGTCTATTTCCTTTTAACAGCCTTGAAGAAAGGCAAGGTTGGAATAGTCATGCCCATACCCCACACATCTGTCGTGTCCACCGTCCTGTTATCCGTTTTCTTTTTCCCCGAGGCCCTTTCAGCCTTTCAATATTCAGCCATAGCATTGGTAATAATCGGGATAGTGTCTCTTTCCATCACAAGAGGCAGGGGTAAAAATTCACTATCGCAAGGGGTATTTCTGGCTTTCATAGCCTCGCTCTTGTGGGGCCTTACATTTTTCCTGTGGAAAATCCCTGTAAATTTCATAGGACCTGCCATGACTTCACTGATAATAGAGGGCTGCATAGTACTCTGGGCCGCAATAGCAGCCAAAGGAAAAATACCGCTTGATATAGGCAGGAAAAACTGGGGGCTGATGGCCATATACGGGGTTTCTATCGCTTTAGGCTCGGTTTCATATTCGCTGGCCCTGAGCATTTCCGATGTGAGCATTGTTGCTCCAATCGTGTTCTCAAACATCCTGATTTACATACCCCTTACCCGAATCTTTTATAGGGAAAAGCTGGAGGCACATCATTACCTTTCTTCAATATTGATATTGGCAGGATTGGTGATGCTCGTTACCTGAATAATGCGCGGATAAATAGTATTCAGCTATATGTTAAGCATGCAGCCTGACGCTAAAGAATTGCTGGAAAAAATCTACAGGAAAAGGCCTCCGCAAAGCCATAAAGGCGATTTCGGCAGGGTCCTCGTTATCGGTGGCAGCAAAAGATATACAGGGGCTCCAGCGCTTGCGGCTATGGCCGCATATAAGGCAGGCTCAGACCTCGTGACAATAGCGGCTCCTCGCAGGGCCGCAGATATAGCAGCCTCTTTCAGCCCCAATATCATAACTTACCCTCTTGATGGCGATTTTCTAAAGAAAACGCATTATAAAGAGTTAAAGGCCTTAATCGATTCTGCAGATTCTTTGCTTATAGGCAACGGCCTCGGAGAAGGAGGAAAAGCTGCAAAACCGCTGATACAGAAAATAAAAAAACCCATTGTTATAGATGCGGATGCGCTCAAATACATTCCCAAAAGATCCAGCAGCAAAAGCATAATATTAACCCCCCATGCACGCGAGTTCGAGATAATGACCGGGATTAAAATAAAAAGTCTCTCAGAGAAGGAAAAAACAAAAGCTGTTAAAAGAGCCGCTGCTTTCTTTGGTGCGACAATCCTGCTGAAAGGGCATGCAGATATAATCTCCAATGGGAAAGCCGTTTATCTTAACAGGACAGGCAACCCATACATGACAAAAGGTGGAACAGGCGATACTCTCGCAGGGATATGCGCAGCGCTGCTCGCACGGGGAGTAAACCCCCTCGAGGCAGCATATGCGGCAGCTTATATAAACGGAAGCGCAGGCGATTTTGCTGCGGAGAAACATGGAGAAGGAATGCTTGCTACAGATGTTATAGAGGAAATACCTGAAGCTATTTCCTGCTTTTTAAAACCTTTGCGACGCTGACAACGCTTCTTACAGAACGCTTAGCATATTCGTTGGCCCTTTCTTTGGCTTTTTCCCAACTAACTCCCGGCCCTATTATACCCAGCCCGACAGGCTTTTTATGTTTAAGAGAAAGCTCAATAAAAGCGTGTGCTATAGAGCTTACAATAACCTCATCATGTCTTGTTTCCCCTTTTATTACAGCACCTATGGTCACAACCCCATCTATATCCTTCCTCTCCAAAAGCGTTGATACGGCAAGCGGCATATCATATACACCCGGCACATTGGCATTTGCAGCTATCTTCGTTCCAAGCCTTTCAGCCTCCTTCACAGCCTCTTTCTCCATAACTGATGTTATTTCGCTGTTGAAGTCTGCAATCACTATCCCTATCCTTATCATATAACCTTTTTCCAAATGAGCTTAATAAATTTCCCGAACTAACCCTTTTCCAGCTAAACGTCCCGCATTCGAAATTAGTCTCGTATGCGGGCAGTTAAACGCGTGCACGGGAAAACTACCACATGAAAACCTCTATGCTGAGGAGCCTCCCATCCTCCGAAACAGCAAACCTTTTCACGCTGCCTGTCCTGGCAGAAGGCGGATCAGGGCCGCAGTCCAGCACACCTATATTATCCCTGAAAATCTTTATGCCTGCAGTCAGCTCCTTTTCAGAAAAATCCGAGACCCTTTCATCCAGCCCCAGCAGCCTCCTCAGGCCCTCAAAATCACTGCTGCAGTATTTCCCAAGCAGCTCCATCTTTGTCTGGTTCAGGACAGGCCATCCTGCTGCAATACCAAGAGCGGCAGGTGTGCTACCATTCCAAACCCCCGGATTCTTCACCAGCACCTCCGAAATTTGAGCAGCCTTCGCCTGCAGCGCATCAGCAAAAGCATCGTTCCCAAAGGCCGATACAGTGCTGTTCAGGTATGTTATGATGAAAAGCACTATGGAGAAGAATATCACTGCCGCGATAATGAACTGGAAGATAATCTGCCCCTTCATAAAATTACCATACGGTTAGAGGTATATCAACTTGATTTAATTCGGTTGATATGCCTCAAGTTTAACACCCATATAAAAGTTTGCTAAGCGTATAATTAATCGGTTGCAGGCCATGTCCAAGCAGTCCAGGCTTTTCCTTGTAGCAGGCATTCTGCTCGTTTCAGGCTGCACAGTGCCCGGCACAGACATCGACATCCCGTTCATTCCCAGCATCTGGCCCGGAGCGGATGTGGAAACCTTCGAAAATGATGTCATTATAATCAAAAGCATACAATCCATACCTTCTGAGATAGCTCCGGCCCAACGGACAAAGATACTGGTGCATGTTGAGAACAGGATTGACAAGGAGGTTGACAGCGTCACGGTCGAGTTGTATGACCACTGCCCGGGCAGCCTGAAGCTTGCGGAGGGCGATAATCCGCATATTATAGGAAAGCTTTTGGGCAGGGAGATAAGGGAGGTTTCATGGACGCTGGAAGCTGAGCCCGATATAAAGCTGGTCAACACCTGTCCCAAAGACGGAGTGAAGGTGAGGGTTAAATACCCGTTCACCACCATCTCCTCCACCACCATATCCTTTATCAACGAAGTGGAGCTCCAGCGCAGGCTTGAGGCAGGCAGCTTCCGGAACATACCCTCCAACATAAAGCTTGGGGAAGGCCCTGTGAAGCCGATTCTGACGATAGAGGATGCGCAGCCTGTCTCAACAGGCTCGGGGAGCACGGTTATCGCGTTGCAGCTCGAAAACAAGGGTAGCGAAAGGAGCGGGTTTGTCAAGGATTCGAAAATACCGACAAGCAACATAAATTTCGTGTCAAACGGATTTCCCACAATAGCAGCCGAACTGAAGACATGTATAGAAGGCCTGGAAAGCAAGGAGCTGAAGCTTATCCAGCGGAAATCCCCCAAAATACCGTGCCGGATAAGCATACCTGAGGATGCCAAACAAAAGATAGAATCCTCTGACACAATCTTTGCATTCCTGGGCGAGCCTGACGAGCAGAACGGCTACGAATACGAGTTCCGCAAAAGCGTTATAGTCACGGTAAGGCCGAAGCTTTAGTGTAGCCTCAGGGCTTCAGCCCTGAGTAGTTTAGTTTCCCGCAGCGAGAACCCTATGCGCTTTAGCGCATAGATGAATCGCTGC
>CAYUWT010000020.1:0-10510 GCA_964448625.1 uncultured archaeon | reverse complement strand
AATCTGGCTTTTCTCAATCCTCGGCACAGCATTTGCAGGATATAAGCTTGTCAAGACGCGTGACCTTCTCTGGCTTTTCCCTCTCCTGTGGCTGGCAGCCTCTGCGCATGCAGTCCTTTTCCAGATAAGGCTGCTTTTCCTTTTCGGCCCCGTGGCATCACTAGCCGCAGGCCTCTTTGCAGGAACCGCAGCAAGACATCTTTATTCCGAGCCTTCAGGTGAGGGAACGAAAGCAGTTCCTTCCATTTGGATCATTATAGCCGGAGCCGCCGGCTTTGGCATAGGCCTCGTAATCCAAAGGCTGACTGAAATACCATTTGTTGCAGCGTTCTTTGTCGGCGCACTGATGCTTCTGCTTCACTACATTCACATAAGCGGCCGCGCTGCGCGGAAAATATCCCTGCTCACACTCTCAATAGCTGCTGCCTTTGCCGCCCTGTGGAGCCTGGCAATCCTGAACCCCTTTCTGGCTGCAGGCTTCGCTTTTGCTTCTCTAGCGCTTTTCCTTGAGTTCCTTCCGGAGGGCAGCAAGTACAGGAAGATAGAGAACATGAATACAAGCGAAATATTATACTATACAGCAGCTGCCGGCTTCTTCCTTATCTCCCTGTTCTTTTCCTTCCAGACACCCGGCCTTTCCCTGTACACGCTCAACTTCTGGCAGACACAGCTTCAATTTACTATCCTAACAATTACGCTGCTTGCGATAAGCGCTCTCCTTCTGCTGGCCCAGGTTTTCTCAAAGATGCGGGGCATAAACCTCAGGCCGCGCATAATGGTTATCATCATCATCTCGGCGTTCCTCACACTCCTCAACTACGGCAATTCCTTCGCATATTCTGCAAACATAGGGCCGACAATCTGCTTCACTTATGATTCCAGGTTTCTCATAGACGGCCAGCGCTGCCTTGATACGGATTCCAGTGGCAGGATTATACGCTATGCCCAAGGCCAGCCGTGGTATGATGCCATGACATTCCTGAGGGAAAACACCACAGAAGGTTCAAGCGTGCTTTCATGGTGGGACTTCGGCTACTGGTTCCAGGTGAGGGGCAAGAGGCCATCCATTTCGGACGGCGGCCAGGGCCCAAGAAAAGAGATAGCCGACTGGTTCACAGCTGACGCAAACAACTGGACAGCATTCGAGCCTTGGCTCAAGGAAAAATACAAGGTTGATTACATACTCATGGACTTCACACTTCCCGGCAAATACGGGGCAATAACAGCCATAGAAACCGACGGCAAATCCGTGCAGACGGCTGTGGAGCTGAGGGAAAACACATCCGCCAGGTATGAGCAGAACGGCATCACGGTGCTAGAATATTGCTGCCTCTCCGGCGGCCAGCGGCCGCTTTCCGTGCTCCTCTTCGTGCAGGGCAACAACATGGTCCTGCCGCCGGCAATTGTTTTCACAGGCAGCAGCCAGACATTAGGGGTAATAGACGAGCTTTGCACGCAGCAGGGCATAGTGAACTTCCAGAACGTCACAGGAGATATAGGCGGCTGCATTGCCCTCACAGACTTCGGAATTTTCTACCTGCCTGAGCCCATGCAGAAGACAATATTCTCAAGGCTCATGTTCATGGACGGCTTCGGCCTGCCTGTGAAGAAGGAATATGACAACAAAAGCCCTGCCAGGATTATAATATACAAAATGCTGTGATTATCCGGTTCCTATTAATTCTTTCCCCGGAAGTAATATTATGAAGCTCTGCATTGCCTGTTCAGCAGGAGGCCATCTTACGGAAATGGAGCAGCTTGAGGAGGTTTATTCAGAACATGAGCACTTTTTCCTTACTTTCAAAAGAGCTGATACAGCAGAGCTTGAGGAAAGGGAGAGGGTCTTTTTCGTGAACGACCCCAAAAGGAACCCTCTGAAATTTGTTATTAATTCGATAAAGAGCCTCCATATCTTCCTCAAGGAAAAGCCTGATGCTGTGATTACTACGGGGGCAGGGGTTGTGATACCCTTCTGCATGATAGCGAAGGTTTTTGGGAAAAAGATAATTTACATAGAGAGCTACTGCAGGGTATCGCAACCTTCAGGCACAGGCAAGGTTATGTACCGCATAGCAGACCTTTTTGTCGTGCAGTGGAGAGAGATGGTTTCAAAATACGGGAGGAAAGCGGTATATGGGCCGCTGTTCTGAAAGCGCTCTATGATATTCGTGACAGTTGGCACAGACAACCATGACTTCAGCAGGCTTGTTGAGGCCGCAGACAGACTTGCAGCTGATGTTGAAATTATCGTTCAGACAGGCAGCACAAAATATATCCCTAAAAACGCTGAATGGTTTTCCTTTGCGGAAAGGAAAAGGATTGAGAGCCTGTATAAGAATGCAGAGGCTGTAGTTACGCATGCAGGCGCAGGCTCGATAATAAACTGCATAAAATACGGGAAGGTCCCTGTTGTTGTCCCCAGGCTGAAAGAGCTGAATGAGCATGCTGACAACCACCAGCTCGCTATGGCAAAAAGCCTCGAGAAGAAAAGGGTTGTTGTTGCGGTTTACGATATCTCTGCCCTTTGGGAAAAGATAAAGCTTGCCAGAAGGATGAAGCTGAAAAAGAAAAAGGCCGCAGGCACCGGCATAATCAAAAAATACCTTGCAGCACTCGGTGGAGGAAAGGCATGATGCGGGCAAGCATTGTGGTATTGACCCACAACAGGGCGGGCATGCTCGACAAATCAATACCCGCATTGCTCTCTCTGGATTATCCAGGCAATTATGAAATAATAATAGTCAATGACGGCTCAACAGACAATACGGAGGGGGTTCTCGAAAAATACAAAAGCAACCCAAAGATAAGAATAATAAACCAGGAAAGGCAGGGGCCCTGCAAGGCGAGGAACAACGGCATGCGCGCTGCCCGTTACCCTATAATTGTGACCATGGACGACGACTGCATTCCCGCAAAAGACTGGCTCACAAGGCTTGTAAAGGGTTTTGATAACCCAAAAGTTGCAATGGTTTCAAGCTATGCGGAGTTTGGAGGAACCTCAACCGCATGGCGCAAGAAGTCGCTGGAAGAAGTCGGGTATTACGACGAGGATTATTTCTATTACCGCGAGGACACAGACCTTGTTTTCCGGCTGCTCGATGCAGGCTACAGGGCAAAAATGGTAAAGGCTGATTTTATCCACGAGCACAAGCCCGAAAAGCCCAGAACCCCTGCAGCCTTCATAAGGCATGTTCTGGAAAGGGCAGAATACCACAAGAATGATGTGCTGCTTTACAAAAAGCACCCTGTGCGTGCAAAGGGGTTCCTGAAAATAAGGTTCGGCTTTCTGGTTGACCCCATGGAGGACTTCAACCGCGCAACAGGGAGATGGCAGGGGAGGTTTGAACTCAGCTCTCCCAGAGGAATAACCTTCCTTGAGAACAGCTCCCCTCTCCACACATTAGCAATAATACTCGGAGGCATGGCCTATGTGGCCCTTGTGAAAACAGTAAGACTGTTTGCCAGCTTCAGGTTTAAAAAACTCCTTGTTTAACTCATAGAATGCAAACCGTGATACTCTGCGGGGGAAAGGGCAGCAGGATGGGCGCCACCTCAGGCAATATCCCGAAGCCCCTCATAACGATAGGGGACAGGCCCGTGCTGTGGCATCTCATGAAATACTTCTCCCATTTCGGCTTCAGCGATTTCATCCTCTGCCTCGGCTACAAAGGCGGCATGATAAGGGAGTATTTTGAATCCTCAAAGGAGAAATGGAATATAGAATTTGCTGATACAGGGCTTGAGAGCACAAAATCGGAGAGGCTTGCGAAGATAAAAAGGCTTATAGAAGGGGATTTCTTTGTTTCCTACGGCGATGATTTAACGGATGCCAGCCTTCATGATATCGTTTCTTTCCACAAAAAGCACAGGCCTGTTGTAACGCTGACAGCTGTAAGGCTGCAGTCCCCATATGGCATATTGAAGACTAGCAATGAGAAAATCACAGGCTTTGCCGAAAAGCCGCTGCTCAATGAATGGATCAACGGCGGCTACATGGCAGCCGGCATGGAGCTGTTCGGTTACCTGAAGCTCGGGGAGCTTGAGGAGAAGGTGTTCCCGGCCCTTGCGAAAGAGGGCAAGATATGCGCATACAAGCACAGCGGTTCATGGAAATCAATGAACACCATGAAGGACAATGCGGAACTGAACGAGCTCTGGTCGCAGGGCAGGGCATTTTGGAAGGTCTGGTAAAACCTTTTTCCCAATGAACACGATAAAAAGGTTTTATCCAAAAACCGTTTTCAGCTTTTTCCCAATGAACACGATAAAAAGGTTTTATCCAAAAACCGTTTTCAGTTAACTCTTTTATTAAGACCATTAAAGAAAAAGGTTAAATGGACTGGCAAGGCAAAAAGATTTTTGTAACAGGAGCAGGCGGTTTCATAGGGAGCTGGGTTGCGATGGAGCTTGTTGCGCGCGGGGCTGATGTAACGATTCTGCTGCTTGATGGAAAGGAGCAGGGGCATAAGCTTGCTGGCATAGAAGGCTCTGTTAATGCTGTTATCGGGGATTTGAGAAAAAACAAGCTGATTGAAAATATCATTAAAAAAAATAGCATAGAAACTGTTTTCCACCTCGCGGCCCAGCCGCTTGTGCGGCTCGCCAGCCAGAGCCCTTTGGGCACATTCGAAACCAACATTATGGGGACATGGAACCTGCTTGAGGCGTGCAGGCTTTGCGAAACGGTTGAAGGGATTATAGTGGCTTCAAGCGACAAGGCTTATGGGGAGCAGAAGTCCTTGCCTTATACTGAAGAAAGCCCCCTCCTTGCAAGCTACCCCTATGATGCCTCAAAGGCATGCTCTGATATTCTTGCAAGGAGCTATGCGGCAAGCTATGGAATGAAGATTGGAGTGACAAGGCTTGCCAACGTTTACGGCGGCGGGGACCTCAACTGGTCCCGCATAGTCCCCGACTCTATGCGCTGCGTGATAAACAGGAAGAGGCTTGAGATAAGGAGCGACGGGACCCCTGAAAGAGACTATCTCTACATAAAGGATGCCGTTTCCGGATACATGCTGCTTGCGGAAAACCTGCACAGGAAGGATGTTGCCGGCAGGGCCTTCAACTTCGGCACAGGAAAGCCGGTAAGCGTGCTCGGCCTTTATAAAAAAATAACAGAAGCCGCAGGGGCGGGTTACATGGAGCCGAGGATACTGGGCAGGGCAACGAACGAGATAAGCAGGCAGTATCTTTCAAGCTCGCTGGCAGAAAGGGTGCTTGGCTGGAAGCCCAAACACACCCTTGAAAAGGGTCTCAGGGAAACATACCTCTGGTACAGGGATTATTTCCAGGGCCGGCAGGCTGCGAAAGAAGGAAAGATGGATATTTAAGAGTTGCTGTCCCATATTTATAAGGAACCTATATTACCAAAAGGACAGCAAATAGGAAGAGAACTATGCACATACTAATGCTGAACCCCCCATATGTGAAGGACTATTCACGCCAGTCGCGCTCCCCCTGCCAGACCAAGGGAGGCACAATCTATTATCCCTACTATCTGGCATACGCTACCGGGGCCCTCGAGAACGCGGGCTATAAGCCTGTGCTTATGGATGCCGTGACCAAGGACTGGACGCATGAGCAGACCGTTGAGTTCGCAAAACGGGAAGGCTTTGACTTTATAGTAATTGATACCTCAACCCCCAGCATAATGAACGATATCGCAATCGCAAAAAAGCTGAAGCAGGCTTTGCCAGACAGCCACATAACCCTTGTTTACACCCACCCCACAGCCATACCGGAGTGGACGCTTAATCAGGCAGGGGAAATCGATTCGGTGTGCAGAGGGGAGTATGACAACACAGTAATAGCGCTTGCACAAGCCCTTGAAAAGGGCAGACCCCTCAATGAGGTTCAGGGAATCTCATTCAAGGACAGGGACAACGGCGGCTCAATAGTCCATACAGGCCCGGCAAAGCTTGTGGAGAATCTGGATGCTCTCCCGTTTGCTGCGGATATTTACGTGAGGCATTTCGGAGAAGAGCAGATAAAGAAATACTTTTATGCGAGCATAACGTGGCCGGAGATACAGATTTTAACCGCGCGCGGTTGCCTTTACAATTGCGGTTTCTGTAATATTCCTCAAAAGAAATCCTACAGGCCGAGGAGCATAAAGAACGCGGTTGATGAGTTCGAATGGGTACAGGACAACATGCCGTGGCTCTCCGAGATAATGCTCGAGGATGATACTTTCCCGCAATACAAGGACAGGACTATACAGTTCTGCGATGAGCTGATAAGGAGGGGCATAGGGGTAACGTGGTCATGCAACGCAAGGGTGAATACCGACCTCGAAACTCTGCAGAAGCTCAAGGAGGCTGGCTGCAGGCTCTTGTGCGTTGGTTTCGAGAGCCCGACGCAGCATGCCCTTAACGGTGTTATAAAGGGGACCACAAAGGATATGCAGGCCGAGTTTATGAAGGACGCAAAGAAGACAGGCCTGCTGGTCAACGGCTGCTTCATTTTAGGTTTGCCCCACGACACCCCTGAGACAATGCAGAACACGATAGAATTCGCAAAATTCCTCAACCCCAACAGCGCGCAGTTCTACCCCCTCATGGTATACCCCGGGACGCAGAGCTATGAATGGGCAAAGAAGATGGGCTACCTCGAGACAGAGGACTACTCAAAGTGGCTCACTGCCGATGGCCTGCACAGCACGACAGTAGGCAGACCCGGCCTTTCAAGCGAAGAACTGCTCCACTGGTGCAACAAGGCGAGGCTTGAGTTCTACACAAACCCCCGGTTTCTCATGAAGATGGTGGGGCAGGCCATAGCCGACCCAAGGGAGGCTGTGAGGATAGCAAAGGGAAGCAGCGTGCTTTTCAAGCACATAACCCGCTATATATTCACAGATGAAGCGAAGGTAAGGGCAAAGAAAGGGCATACAGAGAGGCAGCCTATACCAGTGATAAATTCTTGATAAACTTCCCGAACATTAATGTTCGGGTAATCAATTGCCGCACATTAATGTGCAGGTAATAAACCCGCAAACCCATTCTCCTTATGTCGCGCGTGGAGCTTATAGCCGGGCATATTTCAGGCAGAGTGCTTGACATAGGGCATTCCGTGGGCACTCTGCATGAAAGGGTTTCGGAAAAAAGAAGAGTGACAGGCATGGACATAGTTATAAAGAGGCCTGAGAAGCGCGTTATCAAAGGCGACGCGCAGCGCATGCCCGTAAAAGGCAAAAGCTTCGATACAATACTCGCAGGGGAGCTGATAGAGCACCTTGAAGCCCCTCCGGCCTTTCTTGAAGAATGCGGGCGCGTGCTGAAGAAAAGCGGAACTCTTATAATAACCACACCTAACAGGGACAGCCTGCTGAACAGGCTTTTCAAATCCTACTACGCTCCTGCGCACCTCTCCCTTTTTAATGAAAAAGAATTGCGGACTTTGCTGGAGAACAAAGGGTTTCGCATTATAAAATATGCGCTTTTCCCATACACGGCAGAAAGCTCTGAAGGCAGCAGGCATATGTGGCTGTTTCCCCTCAGAAAAATGCTGCATTATATGCTTCCCCGCAGCCTGAGGGAGGAGATGGTGGTTGTGGCTGCTCTTAAATGAATATATGCCAATAACCCTTATGATATCCGTTATAGTGCCTGCATACAACTCCGGAAAAACCATAGAAGGCTGCCTCAAATCATTGCTTAATCAGGATTATAAGGGGAAATATGAGATAATAGTTGCGGATGACGGCTCCACAGACGGCACAGAGGAAATAGTGAGAAAATTCCCAAAAAGCAAAGTGAGATTGATAAAGCTCCCTCACAGAGGCCCTGCAGCGGCAAGAAATGGGGGAGCAAAGAGTGCAAAAGGGGATATTCTGCTTTTCACGGATGCTGACTGCATTGCAGACAGAAGCTGGCTTGCTGAGATGTTGAGGCCATTCCCGGGCAAAAATATAGCCGGCGTTCAGGGGGCATATAAGACAAAGCAGAAAAGCCTCATGGCAAGGTTAGCGCAGCTTGAGATAGAGGAGCGCTATAAAAGGCTGCTCAAATCAGAAAGCATAGACTGGGTAGGCTCATATTCCGCAGGATACAGGAAAAAGATATTTCTTGCTTTCAGAGGATTCAATGAAGGCTACACAACAGCAAGCGGTGAAGACCCCGATCTCTCCTACAAGATGGCAAAGGCAGGTCACAGGCTTGTGTTCAACCCCTCAGCCATCGTGTACCACACCCACCCTTCCACACTTAGCAAATACTTCAGGCAAAAACTATTCCGTGCTGTATGGAGGGTGAGGCTCTATAAAAGGCACAGGGAGAAGATAGTGGCAGAGGCCTACACTCCCGGCCTGCTGAAGCTGCAGATACCTCTTTCCTATCTGTTTGCTTTCGCTTTGCTTTCCCTTCCATTTTACAACGCCCTTCCAGCCATGATAGCCACAGCAGCCCTCTTCTTTATTACAACACTGCCCCTGACAGCTGAAAACCTCAGGAAGGACAGAATGGCAGGCCTCCTTACCCCTTTCTTTGTCACAGTCCGCACTCTTGCCTTTGCCATTGGCCTTGCTGCAGGCTTCCTTTTACTTCTCACAGGCAGGCTAAAAGGTTAAATTGTTTCCCTCAGCTGTTATAGTATGCCATCCTCAGTTCTCCATATTACAAACCACTTCAACCCCTGCACAGGAGGCATTGAAACCCATGTTGAAAAGCTGTGCGCAGAGCTGCAGAAGCTCGGCTTTCATGCAGGTGTGGCATGCCTGAACTCATGCTCCTACAATGCAAAAAGCCTGCCAAGATACGAAAATGTGAAGGGTATAGAGGTCTTCCGCTTCCCTTATCTGGATTTGAGATTCTACAAAATTGCCCCGTCGGTTATCAGCCTCTTCGCTGATTACGACATAATCCATGTTCATGGCCTTGGCTTCCTTTCCGATTTCTCTTCCATCACAAAACCGTTCCACAAAAAGCCCCTTATACTCACGACACACGGCGGACCTTTCCACACAAAATCATTTCTCCCCTTCAAAACCTTCTATTTCAGCCTCCAAAGGCCCCTCCTCAAAGGGTTTGACAGGGTTATAGCTGTCAGCAGGCGTGACCAGAGGCTTTTTTCAGGCGTTTGCAGGCCTGTGCACATATCCAACGGGATAGATTATGCAAAACTCTCCTCCATAAAGAGGAAGCCTGAAAAAGGCAATCTCCTTTTCATAGGGAGGATTTCCAGCAACAAGAGGGTTGACAACCTTCTCCGCTTCCTGAAATATCTGGGGGAAGGCCACAGGCTGATTATAGCCGGAGAGGACTGGCAGGGCTTGCAGCCCTCGCTTGAAGCCCTTGCAAAAAACCTTGGCATTGGAGAAAGGGCAGAGTTTCTGGGAAAGGTTAACGAGACAGAAAAAGCCGAACTGCTCAAAAAGGCGGAGTTCTTTGTGTCAGCCTCGGAATATGAAGGCTTCGGCATTTCAGCGCTCGAGGCAATGGCAGCAGGCTGCATACCGGTGCTCAGCAATATAGAAGCGTTCCGCGAGCTTGTAAATAAAGGCAGCGGACTTCTCGCTGATTTTTCCTCCCCTGAAAAGGCGGCGCGTGAATTTAGAAAATTCAAAATAGAACAAAATCTCATTGAAATTGAAAAACGGTGCAGGAATTTTGCAAAGGCATTTGATTGGACGCGCATAGCTGAGAAAACAGCTCATGTTTACGAACCCCTTTTTTAATTTTCCTGTTCAATATCTCATGTGAGCTAATGAGGATTGTTGTCACAGGCGCCGCAGGCTTCATAGGCAGCCACTTCTGCGAGTTCTACTCCAAGGAAGGCCATGAGATTATAGCCATAGACAACATGAGCCGCGCCTCCCTGTTAGGGAGGCAGTCTGCAAATACAGCATACAATCTTGAATTCATAAGGAAATTGCCCAATGTGAAATTTTCCAATGCTGATATAACCGATTTTGAGGGCATGGGAAAGGCAATATCAGAAGCTGACTGTGTCATACACGCTGCTGCGCAGGTGGCTGTGACAAGCTCTGTGGAAAACCCCGCACTCGATTTCAGGATAAACGCCCTTGGCGCATTCAACGTTCTCGAGGCCGCAAGGCGGTCTAAAACCAGCCCTGCAGTTCTGTTTTGCTCCACCAACAAGGTTTACGGAGATAATGTGAATAAAATAAGGGTTTCAAAAAAGGGCGCAAGATATGAATTTGCAGACCCGGCATACAAAAACGGGATACCTGAAACCTTCCCTGTAGACGGCTGTGAGCATACCCCATACGGCACAAGCAAGCTCGCTGCAGACCTTTATGTGCAGGATTATGCGCACGTTTACGGGATGAAGACAGGCGTGTTCAGGATGAGCTGCATTTACGGGACGAGGCAGTTCGGGGTTGAGGAACAGGGCTGGGTGGCATGGTTCACCATAGCCTCTCTCCTCAGCAGGCCTGTGACCATATATGGCGACGGCCTGCAGGTGAGGGATGTTCTTTATGTGGCAGACCTTGTAAACGCATTCGAATCCTTCAGGAACTCAAAACTCAAGCACGGGGTTTTCAATATAG